>CAZUOI010000015.1:0-11068 GCA_964621945.1 uncultured Candidatus Saccharibacteria bacterium | reverse complement strand
ACACTTATAAAAGAAAATAAAGAACTAACAAAAAAATAAAATTATGGCAAATAAAAGTCCGTTCAAAGAAAAAACAACGAGCTACGAAGATTTTAAAACGATGAGTGATTTGAAATGGCATTGTACTAAATGCGAGTTAAAATCTGGACAAGCAAAAACTTGGCAAGTTTGGAGACAAAGTGGCATTCAATTAGATATAGATGAGAAAAGCAATTTTTATAAAGTTATTTTTTGCGAAAAGTGTAAGAATAAAACTGTTCATAGAAAATTAAAATCGTTGATAATTTTAGAAGAAACAAAAACAAGATCGGGATTGCCGCAAAAATTAGCTAAAAAAATAAAAGAAGTTTTAAAATTTGAAGAAGCGTTGTTTCTAAGAAAAATGATGCCGAGGGAGTTAGAAATAGATCATAAATTTCCGCAAGTGAGATGGGGTAAAAATGAAGATGAAAATAAGTCAGATATGTCAGAAAAAGAAATTAAAGATAAATTTATTCTCTTAACAAGAAGCAATAATCTTTTAAAGTCCAGATATTGTGAAAAATGTTATAAAACTAGCAGAAGAGGAAATTTTCCTGGCATTTATTTTTGGTTTAAAGGTGAAAAAGATTGGGATAGAAACATTGATAAGTATGACAAAAAAGGATGTGAAGGTTGTTTTTGGTTTAATCCTTATAAATGGAGGGAGGAGCTGAATAAAATCATTAAAAATAAGTAGTTAATAAAAGACTTGTATAAAGTTAATTTTTATGATAATATAAATATGAAGATAAATAGGTTTAAAATTAAAGAACTTATGGCTAAAAAGAAAATTGATAATTTTTCCGAACTTGCTCGTATGCTTGGCATTTCCAAAAATCAGCTTTCTAATATTTTATCAGAAAAATATAATCCAATAAAAAGTAATATTGTTGAATTAGCCAAATTTTTTAGTGTTGATATTGTGGATTTAATTCAAAAAGATAAAAAAGATAAATAAATGAATTATATTGGTTCTAAATTATCACTTCTTGAATTTTTAGAAAAATCAATAAACAAGGTAGTTGATAAAAACTGCAATATTTTTTGTGATTTATTTGCTGGAACTGGAATAGTTGGAAATTTTTTTAAGGAAAAAGGATATAAAATAATTGCAAATGATATTCAATATTATAGCTATATTTTAAATAGGCATTATATTGGCAATCATAAAGAATTAACTTTTTCAAAGCTTATAAAAGAAATTCCTGAATTAAAAGAAATAAAAATAAAAAATAGAAAAAGTTTTGTTTGTGATTATTTGATTAATTTAAAAGGAATAAAAGGATTTATTTATAAAAACTATTGTTTAGGTGGAACAAAAAATAAAAAAATTCAAAGACAATATTTTTCTGATAATAATGGAATGAAATGTGATACTATTCGTCAAAAAATTGAGGAATGGGAGAACAAAAAACTAATCAACAATAACGAATATTATTTCCTCATAGCAAGTTTGATTGAGTCAATTGATAAATATGCAAATACTGCTTCTATTTATGGTGCTTTTCTTAAAAAATTAAAAAAAAGTGCTTCAAATAATTTAATATTAAAACCAGCTAAACTTATAATAAATGATTTAAATCATAAAGTTTATAATAAAGATATAAATGTGCTAGTCAGAAAGATTAAGGGAGATATTTTATATTTAGATCCGCCTTATAATCATAGGCAATATGCTACGAATTATCATTTACTAGAAACCATTGCTAAATATGATAATCCTAAAGTTTATGGCAAAACAGGATTAAGAGAATATCAAAATCAAAAATCATTATATTGCTCACGTCCAGAAGTGAAGAAAATATTTGAAGATTTAATTCTTAATGCAAAAGTTAAATATATTTTCTTGAGTTATAATAATGAGGGGATAATGACATTAAGTGATATTAAAAAAATTATGAGTTTAAGAGGAAAATATGGATATTTTACTAAAAAATATCATAGATTCAGGGCGGATAAAGAAAGTAATAGAAATCATAAAGCAAATAAAACCATTGAATACTTGCATTATGTTGTTTGTGATTAAAAAATAAAATTATGAAGGCAAAAGAATTATTAAAACAAAAAGAAAATATTTAAGATAAATGGTTAAAATATGACAAAAGAAAAATATTATCCACCAGAATATAAAAAAGGGCAATTCCATTGTCCACATTGTGGCGTATTTTCTAAACAGTTTTGGGCACATATAAAAGCAAGACATATTTATGGCAACACCTTTATTGGTATTCATGTATCTGATTTTCAAGAAAACTTGGATGAAGAATGGACTATTTCGAAATGTGAGCATTGTGATGAAAAAATGATTTGGCTTGATGATAAAATTATATATCCTAAAAAGATAATAGTAGATTCTCCTAACGATGATTTATCTGGAGATATTAAAAAAGATTATTTGGAAGCGGCTAATATTTTTAGTGACTCCCCAAGAGCTTCAGCTGCTCTTTTAAGGTTAGCACTTCAAAAATTATGCAAACAACTTGGAGAAAAAGGAGATAATATAAACGAAGATATAAAAAATCTTGTCAAAAAAGGATTAAATCCTCAAATTCAAAAATCACTTGATATCTTGAGAATTACAGGGAATAATGCTGTTCATCCCGGGCAGATTAATGTTGAAGAAAAACCAGAATTGGTTTTAAGACTTTTTGGGTTGATAAATTTTATTGCTGAAAAAATGATTACTGAACTAAAAGAAATTGAAGAATTTTATGAAGAACTTCCTGATAGCACAAAAGAACAAGTCAAAAGAAGAGATAATCAAGAATAATCATGTATTCTTAATCAATTTGAAACCCTATGCCTTGAAATCCTGAAAATCTGAAAAGGCACGGCCTTGACTAATCAATCTCAGGCACGTGCCTTCCGCTTGCCAGCGTAAGGCAACGGCCTGGATTTCTTAGAAGGCATGTGTCTGTTCAGATTTCTTAGAAGGCAACCGCTTTTTATTTACAAAACATCTTTTATTATGTAGGATATAGGTATGAATGAATTTATAAATAAGTTTATTGAAGGTTTGGGGCCGTGGTTTTTTTCTCATGGCATAAAAATAATCCTAATTATTATCGGAGCTTATTTAATCCGTAAATTTGCTGGAGTTTTTATAGATAAAATTGTAAGAAAGGCAATTGTTTCAAACAATTTTTTAAGTAGCGAAGCAGAAAAGAAAAGAGAAGATACTCTAATTAAAGTTTTTGAAGGAGCTTTTAGAGTAATCATCTGGTTAGCGGCTGTTTTAATGATTATCTCCGAGCTTGGCATAAATATTGGTCCTTTATTAGCAGGCGCTGGAGTAGTTGGTTTAGCTGTTGGTTTTGGCGCTCAATATATTATTCGCGATTTTTTCACCGGTCTCTTTATTATTCTAGAAAATCAATACAGAGTTGGTGATATAGTTTGCATCGGAACTACCTGTGGGACGGTTGAAGATATTAATTTAAGAATGACTATTCTTCGAGATGTAGATGGAGCTGTTCATTATATTCCCAATGGAGAAATAAAAATTGCTTCTAATAAATCAAAATCATTTGCCAGAATTAATTTAAAACTAGGTATTTCATATAATGCAAATTTAGAACAGGTAATTAAAGTTATTAATAATGCAGGAAAAGAAATGGCTCAAGATCCAGAATGGAAGGATAAAATTAATCAAGCGCCTGAATTTATTAGAGTTGATGATTTTGCAGATTCATCAGTAGTCATTAAAATAGATGGTGAAACTAAGCCATCAGAACAATGGGCAGTTACTGGGGAATTAAGAAAACGTATTAAAATTGCTTTTGACAAAGAAGGTATTGAGATACCATTTCCGCAAGTTGTTGTTCATAATGCAAAGGATTAAATTGACATTAATAATGTAATCTGCTACTTTGATTTAAGCAGGGCATTTTTTTGCTCTGAAATAATAATATGCCGACAATTCAACAATTAGTTAAAAAACCAAGAAAAATTTTAAAAAAGAAACCAAAAGCGCCGGCCTTATGGCGTAGTTTTAATTTACTTAAGAATAAACCGGGCAGAAAACCATCTCCATTTAAGCGTGGAGTTTGCATAAAAGTTTATACAGTTACTCCTAAGAAACCTAACTCAGCTTTACGTAAAGTAGCCAGAGTTAGATTAACAAATGGTATGGAAGTAACTGCCTACATTCCAGGCGAAGGACATAATCTGCAAGAGCATTCAGTTGTTCTAATTAGAGGAGGCCGAGTTAGAGATTTGCCAGGAGTTCGTTATCATGTAGTTAGAGGAGTTTTAGATTCAGAAGGAGTTGATGGTCGTCAACAGAAAAGAAGTCGTTATGGAACAAAAAAAGTAAAAAAAGAAGGAGGAGGTAAAACAAAAGCTCCTGCCGAAGAAGCTCCTACCGAAGAAGCTCCAGCTGAATAAAAATTATTAATTTAGAAAATTATGCGTAGAAAAAGAAGTGTTAAAAGAACAATTAATCCAGACCCTAAATACGATAATATTTTAGTGGCTAAATTTATTAACCATTTAATGAAGGGTGGCAAGAAGTCAATTGCTCAAACCATCCTTTATAAATCTTTTGATATTATAGAAAAGTCTATTAAAGATAAAGATCCTTTAGATGTTTTTGATCAAGCTATTAAAAATGTTTCTCCTTTTGTTGAAGTTAAATCAAGACGAATTGGGGGAGCTCATTATCAGGTTCCAAGAGAAGTTAGAGGTGAAAGAAAAATTACCTTAGCCATGAGATGGATTATTAATGCTTCTAGAAATAAAAAAGGAAAACCAATGAATCAAAAACTTGCTGAAGAATTACTTGAAGCTTATAAAAACGAAGGAACTGCTATTAAGAAAAAACAAGATATGCATAGAATGGCTGAAGCAAACAAGGCTTTTGCTCATTTTTCCTGGTAAGAATTATGTCAAGACAATATCAATTAAAAAATATAAGGAATATAGGAGTTATCGCTCATATTGATGCTGGGAAAACTACTATTACCGAAGGCATCTTGTATCTAACAGGAGTAACTCATAAAATTGGCGTAGTCCATGAAGGTGATACTCAAATGGACTGGATGGAACAGGAAAGAGAAAGAGGAATTACAATTACCTCAGCCGCGACAACCTGTTTTTGGACTCCAAAACATTATACTCCTGAAAACTCAGATAAAGAGTATCGTATCAATATCATTGACACTCCTGGTCACATTGATTTTACAGTTGAAGTTCAGCGTTCTTTAAGAGTGCTTGATGGTGCTGTTGTTGTTTTTGACGGAAAGATGGGAGTAGAACCGCAATCTGAAACTGTTTGGCGTCAATCTGATAAATTTAATGTTCCTCGTATTTGTTTTATTAATAAAATTAATCAAGTCGGAGGAGATTTTTATAAAAGTTTAGATTCAATAAAAGATCGCTTAAGTTCAGAAGTTTATCCTTTGCAAATACCTGTTGGTTTTGAAAAAGATGTAAAAGGCGTTGTTGATTTAGTAAAAATGAAAGCCTATACCTATAAAGACTTTTGTGATAAAGAATTAATAGAAGAAGATGTTCCAGATGATTTAAAAGAAAAAGCTGAAAAATATAGACAGGAGCTTCTTGAGAAGGTCGTAGAATCTGATGATCAATTAACTGAAAAATATCTTAATAATCAAGAAATTACTGAACAAGAATTTGTTGAAGCTATCAGAAAAAGTACTTTAAATGGAAACTTTTTTCCTGTTTTTTCTGGAGATGGTCGTGGCGTTATTATGGAAACATTATTAGACGCTGTTATTAATTATCTGCCAGCTCCTATTGATCTACCTTCAGTTAGCGGAATTGAACTTAAAACAAAAGAAGAAGTTACAAGAGAAACAACTGATGATGCTCCTTTTTCTTCTTTGGCTTTTAAAATAGCGACTGATCCTTATGTTGGTCATTTATGTTATTTTAGAAGTTATTCCGGAATTCTTGAAAGTGGTTCATACATTTTAAATACTTCAACTAATAAAAAGGAAAGAGTTGGTAGAATTGTTAGAATGCATGCAAACAAAAGAGAAGAAGTAAAAGAAGTTTATGCTGGCGATATTGCGGCCATTGTCGGGTTGAAAGGAACAACCACCGGCGATACCTTATGCGACCCTGAAAATCCTATTACTCTAGAAAATATTGAATTTCCAGAACCAGTTATTTCTATTGCTATTGAGCCAAAAACAAAAGCTGACCAAGAAAAGATGGGTTTGGCTTTAAAGAAATTAGCAGAAGAAGACCCTACTTTTAAAATAAAAGGAGATGCCGAAACTGGACAAACAATTATTTCAGGGATGGGAGAATTGCATTTAGAGGTTCTTGTTGATAGAATGTTTAGAGAGTTTAGCGTCGAAGCTAATGTTGGCAAACCACAAGTTGCCTACAGAGAAACAATTAAAAAGGATTCACAAGCTGAAGGTAAGTATATAAGACAAACAGGTGGACGTGGACAATATGGTCATGTTTGGCTTCGGATTGAACCGCAAGAACAAGGTAAGGGATTTGAATTTGTAAGCGAAATTAAAGGCGGTATTATTCCTCAGGAATATATTCCAGCTGTTGGCAAAGGAGTTAAGGAAGCTATGGAGAGAGGAGTTGTCGCTGGATATCCTTTAGTTGATATAAAAGTTGTCCTATATGACGGATCTTTCCATGATGTTGATTCTTCAGAGTCAGCCTTTAAAATTGCCGGTTCAATTGCTTTGCAAGAAGCTGTTAAACGAGCTGATCCTGTTTTACTAGAACCAATTATGAAATTACAGGTATCAACTCCTGAAGAATTCATGGGTGATGTTGTTGGCGATATTAATTCTAAACGTGGTAGAATTGAAAAGATGGAAGATAGAGGAGAGGGGAATAGTTTAATTAAGATAATTGATTCAGATATTCCTTTAGCAAATATGTTTGGCTACGCTACTCAATTAAGATCAATATCTCAAGGCAGAGCTAACTTCAGTATGGAATTTGATCATTACGAAGAAGTTCCTAAGAATGTAGCCGAAACTATTATTGGAGAGAAAAAATAAAAATTTTAAATTTTCCTCGTCATCCTGAGCGTTAGCGAAGGATCTATAGATTCTTCGGGCTAAAGCCCTCAGAATGACAAGAGAGTTTGAAAATTCTAATTCATATGTGGGAAAAAATAAAGAGAATATTACAAAAAGAAGGAGGCAAATGTATCATCGTCGAAAAAGATCAACCAACTTACATGGTTATGAAGATTGATGATTACGAAGAAACTTCTAAGAACAATATATCTTCTGAAATAGAGAAGGTGAATCGCGACATGGAAGAATTGAGCTCAAGAGAGAAAGAAAAAACTGAAGTAATTGAGCCTGATGATAGTCAAGAAGTTAAAGTAGAAGATTTGCCATTCTAATAGATTGTTGACAGATATGTTTTCTTTTGGTAAATTTAAGATACAAATTAAAATAAATTAAATTAAATAATAAGTTTCTGAAATTAGAAATAGAAATTGAAAATAATGTTTCAAATTTTATATTCTTATTTCATAATATTTTATGGCTGAAAAATTTGAAAGAACTAAGCCCCACCTTAATATAGGAACCATTGGTCATGTTGACCATGGAAAAACAACCTTAACGGCTGCTATTTTAAAGTGTCTAAGCGCCGCTGGCTTTACATCACAAGATAAAGGCGTTGATCAAATTGATAACGCGCCTGAAGAAAAAGCTCGTGGTTTAACCATTTCTGTTTCTCATGTTGAATATGAGACAGAAAAAAGACATTATGCTCACATTGATTGTCCTGGTCATGCTGACTACATTAAAAACATGATTACTGGAGCTGCTCAGATGGATGGAGCTATTTTAGTAGTTTCAGCGCCTGACGGTCCAATGCCTCAAACACGTGAACATATTCTTTTAGCTCGCCAAGTTGGCTTACCTGCTTTGGTTGTATTTTTAAATAAAACAGATCAAGTTGATGATTCTGAATTAATTGATTTAGTTGAACAGGAGATTAGAGAGCTTTTAAGTAAGTACGAATTTGAAGGAGATAAAATCCCAATTATTAGAGGTTCAGCTACCCAAGCAATAGAATGTGGATGTGGAAAAGCAGATTGTCCAAAATGTGGTCCTATTTTAGAATTAATGAAAGCAGTTGATGAAAATATTCCAGAACCTGTCCGAGCAGTTGATGAACCTTTCTTGATGCCTATTGAAGATGTTTTCTCAATAGAAGGTCGAGGAACTGTTTCAACTGGAAGAATTGAAAGAGGTATTGTTAAAATTAATGATGAAGTAGAAATAATTGGATTAAAAGATACTCAGAAAACAGTTGTTACTGGAATTGAGATGTTTAATAAGTCTCTTGACCAAGGAGAAGCTGGTGATAATGCAGGAATCCTTTTAAGAGGAGTTAAAAGAGAAGATATTGAAAGAGGGCAGATTTTAGCTAAACCGGGAAGCGTTACTCCTCATACAGAATTTGAAGGAGAAATCTATATCTTAAGTAAAGAAGAAGGCGGCAGACATACTCCTTTCTTTAAGGGATATAAACCTCAGTTCTTCATTAGAACAAGTGATGTTACAGGAGAAATAACCCTACCTGAAGGTACTGAAATGATTATGCCTGGAGATACAGTTAATTTGAAAGTTAAGCTTTTAGCACCAATTGCTTTAGAAGCAAAACAGAGATTTGCCATAAGAGAAGGTGGTAAGACAGTTGGCGCTGGTGTAGTTACAAAGATTATAAAATAGTTATTTAAATTATTAACAATAATGGCATCCAAAAAAGAAGAAGAGACTAAACAAAGAATTCGCATTAAAATTCAAGCTTACGATCATAAACTTATTGATCAATCAGTTAAGCAGATTATTGAAATAATAAAACGTTATAATGCAGATATTCGTGGCCCCGTTCCATTACCTACAGAAATTCATAAGTATACTGTCAACAGGGCTACTTTTGTTCATAAGAAATCTCGTGAACAGTATGAAATGAGAGTTCATAAAAGATTAATTGATATAGTTAATCCCGGTCCCAAAGTTATTGATGCTTTGACAGGCTTGAATTTACCTGCTGGCGTTGACATAGAAATAAAAATGACGTAGTGTATAGACATTGGGAATTAGTCATCTTTAGCCGGGGCTACCCCCGGTTTTTGATTGCTATATTAATTTTAAGAATTGTATGAAATTTATTTTAGGAAAAAAAATAGGAATGACGCAGATTTTTAATGATAATAATAATGTTACCCCAGTGACATTAGTTAAGGCTGGGCCTTGTTTTGTTATTCAGGTTAAAAACAAAGAAAAAGATGGATATGAGGCCGTTCAAATTGGATTTGAAGAGATTAAGGATAAGAAAACAAGCAAACCGCAAAAAGGACATTTTAAAAAACACAATTCAGAAAAAAATTATTACTATTTAAGAGAATTTCCTAATGGTAAATTAAAATCGGGCGATCAGATTGATGTTTCTTTGTTTAATAATGGAGAAATAGTAAATGTCAGTGGAATTTCAAAAGGAAAAGGATTTCAAGGAGTTGTTAAAAGACACGGATTTAAAGGATCCCCGGCAAGTCATGGAACAAAGCATACATTAAGAGCGCCTGGTTCAATTGGTTCTGCTTGGCCTCAAAGAGTTTTTAAAGGGAAGAGAATGGCTGGACGAATGGGAAGTGATAGAATTACTGTTAAAGGATTAGAAATCATAGATATAGATAAGGAAGATAATCTATTGGCGATTAAAGGCGCTGTTCCTGGAAAAAAAGGAACATTATTAGAAATAGTAGCAACAAAAGAGATAGAAGCAGTAAAAGAAGAAAAACAGGAAAAACTTGTTGCTGATTTAGAAAAAAAAGAAACAGAGGCATCTGCCGAGGGTAAAGGGAAAAATAAAGAGGATAAAGAATAATGAAACAAACAGTCTACAATCAAAAAGGAGAAGAAGTTGAAAAAATTGAATTACCAGCTAATATTTTTGGTTTGGAATTAAATAAAGATTTAGTTCATCAAGTAGTTGTTGCTCAAATGGCTAATGCGCGCAAGGTTATTGCTCATACAAAAGATAGAAGCGAAAGAAGAGGTGGTGGTCGCAAACCATGGAGACAAAAAGGAACTGGTCGAGCGCGTCATGGTTCAATTCGTTCTCCTATTTGGAGAGGTGGAGGAATTTCTTTTGGTCCTACTAAAGAAAGAGTTTTTACTAAGAAGATTAATAAGAAAATGAAGCAAAAAGCTCTTTTCATGGCTTTATCTTCTAAAGTTAGAGATGATGAAATGATTTTATTAGATAAATTAGAGATAAAAGAGACTAAAACTAAAGTAATGGTAGGTATTTTAAATAATTTGAAAAATAAGTTCAAAAAAGATTTAACTAAAAGTCTTTTAATTGTTTTGCCTAAAACAGATGTTGATGTTATTCGCGTCAATAATAATATTCCTAAAATAAAAATAATTAGAGCTGATAGTTTAAATGTATTAGATATTTTAAATTATAAGTATTTTTTAATGCTTCAAGATAGTATTGATGTGATTAAGAAAACATACGTAAAATAATTTTAATAACATGTCTTTATTCGATAAATTTAAAAAGAAAACAAAAAAAGAGGAAGTTAAGAAGGAAATTAAAAAAGAAGTAGAGAAAAAAGCCGAAAAAGAAGTAATTCCTGAAAGAAAACTTTCTAAAGCTGATATAAAGAAAACAGTTTCAGCTTATAACGTCATCAAGGAACCTTGTATTACTGAAAAAGCAAGTTTTTTAGCTGAACAGAATAAATATGTTTTTAGGGTATATCCAAATGTTAATAAGATTGAAATAAAGAAAGCAATTGAATCAATTTATAATACAAAAGTAGACAAGGTACGAGTTATGCATGTTAGTCCTAAGAAAAGACGTCTTGGAAGACATGAAGGATGGAGAGGTGGATTAAAGCATGGTTCTAAAAAAGCTATTGTCACATTAAAGAAAGGTGAGAAAATAGAATTATTGCCTAGATAATTATGAAATACTATAAACCAACAACTCCTGGCAGAAGAGGAATGACTTCAGTAGATTATTCTGTTTTGACTAATAAAAATTCAGAAAAAAAATTAACTAAAAAATTAGT
>CAZUOI010000014.1:7615-11862 GCA_964621945.1 uncultured Candidatus Saccharibacteria bacterium | reverse complement strand
CCCAGCATTCGCGGGGCGTCCGGCGCATGCCGGACGACTCCCTCTACCCGCTCAATGTTTAGAAATGGGTTCGCCCCAGCATTCGCGGGGCGTCCGGCGCATGCCGGACGACTCCCTCTACCCGCTCAATGTTTAGAAATGGGTTCGCCCCAGCATTCGCGGGGCGTCCGGCGCATGCCGGACGACTCCCTCTACCCGCTCAAGCAATAATAAAAGAGCGAATATTAAATTCGCTCTTTTATTATGTTCTTCGTAACAAATTTACTTAACAGCGTCTTTAAGAGATTTCCCTGCTTTGAATTTAGGAACTGTGGTCGCTTTAATTTTAATCTTTTCTCCAGTTCGTGGGTTTACTCCCATTCTAGCTGCTCTTTTTGAAACACTAAATGTGCCAAAGCCAGTTAGAGTTAGTTTTTCACCTTTTGATAAGGCGCTTGTAATTGCATCAAGCATTGCATTAACACACTCGCCTGCTTCTTTTTTAGAACAGCAACATTTTGCTACTGTTTCGATTAATTGATCTTTAGTCATAATAATATTATTAAATTAATTATTAATTATATGCTTCGACCTTTATTTTTAATCTCTATCATATAGTTTAGCTCTATTGCTTAATCTTATCAAGTTATTTTTTAAAATGCAACTATTTCTCTCAATCTCTTTATTTTTTTCGCTAAATTATATTTTCCTGTTTCTATCAAAACAGCATTTACTTCAACGGGCCCTTCTTTTGGTATTGTTAAACTTATATGTCTTCCTGTCAAGAATCTTTTCACAGCAATTTCTTTATTAGCGCCAAGACTTGAATTTTGAACTCCAACCATGCCAACATCAGAGATATGGGCAGTTCCTTTTGGAAGAATGCGCTCATCAGCTGTAGGAATGTGTGTATGTGTACCTAAAACAGCTGTTACGCGTCCATCTAGGTGCCAACCCATACATACTTTTTCGGCTGTTGTCTCCGCATGCCAGTCAACTATAATAATATCAACCTCTTCACTTTCCTCTTCTAGAATTTTATCAATCTCTACAAAAGGATTATCGTATTTCTCTTTCATAAAAGATTGTCCAATTAAATTAACAATTAGTATTTTTTTGGTTCTTACTTGAATTATCCTATAACCATCGCCAGGAGTATTTGATAACATATTAGCCGGTCTGATTAAAGGAATTTCCTTATTTGTTAAGAGAGTGTCTGTATTTTTTTGATTTAAAATATGATCTCCAGATGTAACAAAATCTATACCAGCATCTAAAATTTCCTTTAAGCATTTTTCAGTTAGTCCCTTGCCATGAGCTAAATTTTCACCATTAGCTATAATGAGGTCAGGCTGATATTTTTTCTTCCATTTAGGCAATATTTTTTTTATTGCATAACGTCCCGGTTTGCCCATGATATCCCCAAAAAATAGAATTTTCATAATTTTAATTACCTTGCGTATTCAATTACTCTTGTTTCTCTGATTACATTTACCTTAATTTCTCCAGGATATTTTAATTCTTGATGAATTTGATCAGCTATGTCTTTAGCTAGCTTATGAGCTCCTATATCATCTATTTCATCAGGATGAACAAAGACTCTAATCTCTCTTCCGGCTTGTATAGCATAAGCCTTTTCAACTCCTTTAAAGGCGTTAGCTACATTTTCTAATTCTTCTAATCGCTTAAGATAGGCTTCAAGAGTATCTTTTCTTGCTCCTGGTCTTGCTCCCGAAATAGCGTCAGCAACTTGGACAACAATTGATTCCAAAGTTTCAAAAGGATATTCTTCATGATGTGATTGCATCGCTTGAATGACTTCTTCGTTTATGCTGAATTTCTTTAGTATCTTTCTGCCTATGTCAACGTGAGATCCCTGAACTTCATGGTCAACTGCTTTCCCAATATCATGGAGAAGTCCTGCTTTTTTAGCTATATCAACATTGATATTTAATTCTGAAGCAATGGCTCCAGCCAAATGCGCAACTTCAACTGAATGCAAAAGAACATTTTGTCCATAACTTGTTCTAAAACGAAGACGGCCTAATATTTTAATTAATTGTGGGTTAAGTCCAGCAACACCAACATCATAAACAGCCGCTTCGCCAGCTTCTTGTATTTTCTCGTCTATTTTCTCTTTTGCTTTTTCAACTGTTTCTTCAATCCTGGCTGGCTGTATTCTGCCGTCAAGTAGTAATTTTTCCAATGTTATTTTTGCAATTTGCCTTCTAATAGGATCAAATCCAGAGATAACAATAGCTCCTGGCGTATCATCAACTAAAATATCAACTCCCGTTAATCTTTCTAGCGTTTTTATATTCCTTCCCTCTTTGCCAATTATTCGTCCCTTAAGATCATCATTAGGTAAATTAACTGAGGTTGAAGTAATTTCGCTTACCTGTGAAGCAGCGTATCTTTGCATAGCCAAAGCAGTTATTTTCTGAGCTTTTTTATTCAACTCTTCCTGACCTTCTTTTTCAAGTCTTTTCAAGCGTTCTAATAAATTTTGTTGATGTTCTTTTTCAGCAATAGCAAATATTTCTTCTTTTGCTTGTTCTTGCGAAAGTTCAGATATTTTTTCAAGCTCTTTAAGTCTTTGTTCGTGAAGTTCATTCAGCTCTTCTTTTATCTTCCTTACTTTACTGATTTTAACTTTCAAATTTGAGTAATCTTTTTCTATTTTGCCACTTTTTTTATCAATATCCTGTTCTTTTCTGAATAGCCTCTGCTCCATCAATGTCAGTTGTTTGTGTCTATTTCTTTCTTGGTCTTTAATTTCTTCTAATATTTGATTTGCTTTTTCCTTTGCTTTAGAAAGGGTTTCTTTTGCCTCGTCTTTAGCTTGACTTATTAATTTATTTAGTTTGGATTCAATTGTTCCAGCTTGTTTTTTGGCGATTGTTTGTCTTGTATAATAACCTAAAAATGAGCCGACTATTAAAGTTCCGACAATCGTTCCGGAGTATAAGATTAAATTGTTCATAAATTTTTTTCATTTGTTCGTTAGTTAATCAGCTTATCCTACCAAAGAAAAAAGGGCTTGTCAATCGCCCTTTTTCTTTTTATTTTTTTTAGAATCAGGTTTTTTCTTAGTTGGCGTTTTGGTCTTTTTCTTAATAACCTTTTTTTTCTCTTTCTTTATCTTTTTCTCTTTTTCTTCTTCTTGAACAGCTATATCTATTTTCCAGCCGGTTAATTTAGCTGCTAATCTTACATTTTGTCCTTTAATTCCAATAGCTAATGATAATTGATCTTCAGGCACAGTTATTTTAGCTTCATTTTTTCTCTTATCTATTTTTACATCAATAACTTTTGCTGGAGAAAGTGATTGACTAATAAATTTAATAGGGTCTTCTGACCATTCAATAATATCAATTTTTTCTCCTACTAATTCATTAATGACGGCTTGAACTCTAGTCCCTTTTTGTCCAATCATTGAGCCAATTGGATCAACTCGTTCTTCAGTAGAAGCAACAGCAATTTTAGAACGTGAGCCAGCTTCTCTGGCAATTGATTTTATCTCTACTGTTCCAGAAGCAATTTCAGGAACTTCCAATTCAAACAAATGACTAACCATTTTAGGGTGAGCGCGAGAAAGAATTATTGACGGTCCCCGAGAATCTTTTTGAACTTCTATAATATATGCCTTGATGCGCTGACCTGTTTTGTAACTTTCTCTAGGAATTTGTTCTTCAAAGAATAAGATGCCTGTTGTTTTTCCTATATCAAGAAAAACGTTTCCTCTTTCTATTCTTTGAACAATTCCACTTACAATTTGACCTTCTTTTTCTTTGTATTCCTCATAAACAGCATCTCTTTCAGCTTCACGTATCCGTTGAATAATAACTTGCTTTGCTGTTTGAGCGGCGATTCTGCCGAAGTCACGAGCAATTTCTAATGGAAATTCTACTTCATCTCCTGGCTTCTGTTTCTTTTTAGCGTCTTCAACCATAATATGCTTTTCTGGATTGAATCTAACCTTCTTTTCTTCTTCGCCTGTGGCAGATTCTTCATTCTCTATTTCTTTAGAAGAGTCTTCATCTTCCGATTTAAGCATTGTTTTATCAACGACTAACTTTACCTGGGAAACTTTCATTTGTCCGGTTTTTAAATCAAATTTTACGTTGATGTTTTGCCCTTTGCGATCATATTCTTTTTTGTAAGCAGCTGCTAAAGCTAGTTCAATAGTTTCTAAAACTCTTTTTTCAGAAATGCCTTTTTCTTCGCAAATTTGTTCAATAGCTGATGCAAATGGTTTTGTATCCATA
>CAZUOI010000014.1:1158-7515 GCA_964621945.1 uncultured Candidatus Saccharibacteria bacterium | reverse complement strand
GCCTTTTTCTTCGCAAATTTGTTCAATAGCTGATGCAAATGGTTTTGTATCCATAATTTTTATAAAAGCCCGTTCCTGGAACGAGCCTCTTTTATCTATCTTAAATAAGATTATCATAAAAACAAATTACTTGTCAAGAATAAAGGACGTTCTTGAATACTTGTAAAATTCATGCTAATCTAAAAATCTATATGAAACAAAGAAAAGTTTTTACATGGAAAATGGGAGGCGAAGCTGGACAAGGTCAACAAGTGGCTGGCTTGGTTTTAGGTAGAACTTGTTTATCTTCTAACCTTTTTTCTTTTGTTTATTCTGAATACCCTTCTCGTTTAAGGGGTGGTTTAGTGACTAATCAGGTTAGTATTTCAAATGAACCAGTAGAAGCAATTTCAAAGAAAATAGATTTTCTATTTGCTTTAAGTCAACCTGCTTTAGATCATTGCCAGAAAGATTTGAATGACAATGCTTTAGTTTTTTATGATTCAGATAAAGTTGAAGAAATAAGTAAAAATCCAAAAAAAATTAAGTTTATTCCCTTGCCTTTGCGTGATTTAGCAAAGAAAAATAAGATCAACGCTTTTATGATGAATAGCTTAATTTTAGGCATAACAGCTGTTTTATTTAATTTTGATGTTAAGTTGCTTAAGGGGGGAATAAAGGGATTATTAAATGGAAATAATAAATCTGAGGATTTAGTCGAAGGGAACAATAGAGCGATTGATGTTGGATATGAATATGCTTGTCAAGAATTAAAACTAAAACCATTTTTGAAAAATAAGTTAGTTTCAAAATCTCCAAAAAGAATTATTTTAACAGGCAACGAAGCAATTGCAAAAGCAGCTACTTTTGCAAAATGTGGATTTTATTCTGCATATCCAATGACGCCTGCTTCTTCCATTCTTCACATATTAGCTAAACAAGCTAAAGAGAATAAGATGATTGTTAATCATTCTGAAGATGAAATAGCTGCTATTAATATGGCTATTGGCGCTAGCTGGGCAGGAAAAAGATCAATGACTGGAACTTCTGGAGGAGGATTTGCTTTAATGAGCGAGGGATTAAATTTAGCGGCCATGAGTGAAACACCTTTAGTTATTGTTGATTCACAAAGACCTGGTCCAGCGACTGGTATGGCCACTTGGACAGAACAGGGCGATCTCCAATACCTAGCCAAAGTTGGTTATGGTGATTTTCCTAGAATAATTTTAGCTCCAGCCGATTCAGAAGAATCATTCTATTTCACTGTTCTCGCTTTTAATCTGGCTGATATTTATCAAATGCCTGTTTTCATTCTTTTAGATAAATATATTTCAGAGAGTTATAATGTGGTTGCTGATTTTGATTTGAAAAAAGTTAAGATTGATCGTGGAAAGCTTTTAACTGAAAAGCAATTATCTAAAATTAAAGATTACAAGAGGTATCAATTTATTAAAGATGGTGTTTCTCCACGTTCTTTACCTGGTCAGAAGAATGGAATCTTTTTAGCTAATGGAAACGAGCATGATCAGTATGGATTTTCAATAGATGGGTTTAGGAGCGATGTGCGTAATAAGCAAATGGAAAAGCGTCATGCTAAATTAGATAATATATTGAAAGATCTGCCAAAACCAGAAATATTTGGCCCAAATGATGTTTCACTGACTTTAATCGGCTGGGGTTCTACTAAAGGTCCTGTTTTAGAGGCAATGAAAACATTAAATAAGGATAGTAATAATATTAACTATATTCACATTCCTGCATTTCCTTTAGATAAAAATAGCTTATTAAAATTATTGGAAAAGACTAAAAAAACAATCGTCATTGAAAATAATTATAAAGGACAATTGGCTGATTTAATGCAAGAATCTTTAGGTATGAAATTTAAAGAAAGATTGAATAAATATAATGGCCAACAGTTTTTCCCTGAAGAAGTTATTGAGTTAGTTAAAAAAGAATTATGACCAAACAAAGCGATTTTATCACTTCAAATAAATCAAACTGGTGCCCGGGGTGCAGTAATTTTAGCATCCGGGCTGCTTTAATTCGCGCTTTTTCAGAACTAGGTTTAAAGCCGCATAAAATAGCTATGGTCTTTGATATCGGTTGCGCTGGTAATTCTTGTGTCTTGTATAATACTTATGGGTTTCATGGATTGCATGGCAGAACAGTATCTGTAGCAGTTGGTGCCAAATTAGCAAACAATGAATTAACCGCCATTGGCATTGCTGGCGACGGTGGAGCTTATGGTGAAGGATTGAATCATCTTGTTGAAGCGGCTCGCAGTGATTCTGATATTACTCTGATTGTTTCAAATAATATGCTTTACAGCTTGACCACTGGTCAGGCCTCGCCAACCAGTAAGAAGGGAACCAAAACTAAGTCAACTCCAGATGGGGTGAATAAGGTAGGATTGAATCCCCTTTTAATTGCTTTGGCGGCGGGAGCTAGTTTTGTTTCTCGCGGATACGCTGATGAAATTGAACATTTATCTGAAATATTTAAAAAGGCGATAAATCATAAAGGATTTTCATTGATTGATGTTCTTCAACCATGTATTACTTTAGATAAAAAAAATACCAGAGAATGGTATAGGGAAAGGATTTATCAATTAGATGATAAATGGCCTGTTAAAGATAAGGATAAGGCGATGCTCAAAGTTCAAGAATGGGGAGATCACATTCCTATTGGAATATTCTTTGAAAGGAAGTAATTAAAAAACTACTTATCTCAATCTAAGTAGTTTTTTAAAATTGTGGACTTAGCGGGAGTCGAACCCGCGTTTCCGCAATGCGAATGCGATGTATTGCCACTATACGATAAGCCCTTTATTGAAGCCATATTTTAGAAGGCACGGCCTTAAAAGATACAGCCTTTAATTATTTTGGATTTTTTGATGTTCCTCTTTTTAACGCCTTGTCAAGAACATTAACACGATTTTTTTCTAATTCTGCCAAAGCAATAGTTATCGTTCTTTCGAAATTTATTGGAATTTTTTGTTTTTTAGCCATGGCTATAGCTGCAGCGCGATGATGTCCTTCAATACAAACTATTTTGTCTAAATCTTTTCTTATTAGTCCGATTAGTTCAGTTGGAAAAGGAAAATCGTTTATCATGGAATTTATTTTATCGTGCTTTTTGAAAAAGTTAAATTGTTCTGGATTATTTAATAAATCATTAAAAGTGTTTCGGTTGTTATTCTTAACTCTTGATTGCCAGCCACCATAAGGGCCTATCAACATTTTTGGAATTTCATTTATGGGGTCTGTAAATTCAAATATTTGCCAAGTCAAATTTTCTAATCCGATTTGTGTTGCAGTAAATTTTCTCCAAGATTCCCAATTAGACCATCCTTTAATATTGGTTGCACAGTTAATCCAACCAGGATCATTGGCTTCTCGTTGTTTCCATCCTCCAAAAACATTTTCCCATGTTGTATTTTTTATAAAGCGCATAATTAATATTTAATGATTTCCTTAATTCCTTGTTTTAATTTTACTTTTGGTTCCCAATTTAATAATTTTTTGGCTAAAGAAATATCAGCTAAAGTTTTATAAGGTTCTAATCGGCGAGTAATATATTTTATTTTACTGCTAAACATATTTGCTATTTTATTGATGCTATAGCTCTTGCCACTACCAATATTAATAACTTCTCCTTGTTTTGTTTTTTTAGAATTCATAGCTAGGATATTTGCTTCAACTACATCATTTATATGCACAAAATCTCTGGTTTGCTTCCCGTTTCCTGTTATAGTCAATGGTTGTTTTTTGGTTAATTGATTGATAAAAATAGATATTACATTAATATATGCCCCTTTATTATTCATGCGAGTTCCATATACATTAAAGTATCTTAAAGAAACTGTTTCTAAATTATGAATTAGAGAAAATAGACGACAATACTCTTCTCCAGCAAGTTTTTGAAGAGCATAAGGGCTTAATGGGTTTGATTTGAAAATTTCTTTAATGGGAGTCTTTTTAGTATTCCCGTAAATAACTGAAGAAGATGAATAAACAATCTTTTTAACTTTTGCTTGTTGACTAGCGACAAGAACATTTAACGTTCCATTGAGATTATTTTCATTTGATTCGCGAGGATAATTAATAGAGTATTCAACTTGTGGTAAAGCAGCTAATAAAAATACACCATCAATATTTTTAAAATAAGGAAGAATTTGTTTTAGATTTCTAATGTCGGCTTTAAAAAATTTAGCTTTTGGATTAATATTCTTTTTCTTGCCTGTAGAAAGATTGTCTAGAATGGTTACTTGATTTTTTAAATTAAGTAATCTATCGCTTAAATGGGACCCAATAAAACCAGCGCCACCAATAACTAAATATTTTTTTATCTTTTTATTTTTCATTTAACCCAATGTTTACCTTTCATCTTTAAATCAACTTCTTCTTTTTTCTCTTTTACTTTTGTTGTTTTTTCTTTAAGTTCTTTATCAGAGAGCTTATTTAATTCCTTCGCTTTTAAAGAAAGTTTTTGTTTTGTGTTAATTTTTGGATCTTGCAAAGCTTCTGATAAAAGCGCTTCTATCAGTAATCCTAATCGTGCGCTTGGTTTTATCTTTAACAATTTAATCAAATCATCCCCATTAATTTTTAGCATTTTGGCTGAAATAGGGTCTTTAGATACTTTTTCAATAACATATTCCAAATGGCGTAGTTTGTAAGGAATTGCTTTGGGCACGCCACTTCCTAACCTATCAGTTACTCTTAAATTAATTAAATCCTTAATATTTTCTTTGCCGACTCGCCTTAAGAGACGTCTGACTCCGGCTTCAGTTACTTCATCAACATTATAGACAAACATATGATTGCGAACTAATAAAGCAACTTTTTCAATTAATTTTTTAGAACATTTTAAACGCTGAAGAATTTTAATAGAAGTTTTAGCGCCTACATAATCGTGATTATAAAAAGTTGAGTTTTCTCCTTCGCCTCTTTTAACCTGTGGTTTAGCAATATCATGCAGTAAAGCGGCTAAGCGAACTTCAAGACTATATTTCCTTTTAGCAGCAAATTTTAAAGACAAAACTGAATGTTGGTATATTGTGTAAATATGATGCTTGTTTTGACCAACGCCAATCCCCTTTTTTAATTCTGGAATAACATATTCAAGCAGGTCAGATTCTTCTAAAAGTTTAATTGCTTCTTCAGGATTTTCTGACATTATCATTTTAAAAAACTCATCTCTTATTCTTTCCTTGGCAATCATCTGTAGAAGATGAGAATTTTCTTTAATTGCCTTAAACGTTTCTTTTTCTATATTCCAGCCAAAGGCTGGCCCGCCTCTGGCGGGAAGTTCTACAGCAAAACGAATAGCGCGAAGCATACGCAAGGCGTCTTCGGAAAAGCGTTTTTTTGGCTTCCCGACTGCTTTTATTGTTTTTCTTTCAATGTCCTTTTTCCCATTAAATAAATCAATAATTTTCTTATTCTTATCCATCGCCAAAGCATTTATGGTGAAGTCGCGACGACCCAAATCTTTTTTTAGGTCTGAGGTGAAACTAATTTTATCAGGATGTCGCTTATCGGTATAGTCTTGTTCTGTTCTAAATGTTGTAATTTCAATTGCGTTTTTTGTTTTAACTGTAACCGTACCAAATTTATTTTTATAAAAACTATTAGGAAATATTTCTTGTATTTGTTTTGGCTTGGCAATAGTTGTGATATCCCAGTCTTTAGGCTTTTTTTCAAGTAAAATATCACGGATACAGCCACCGACAGCATAAGCTTCAAATCCGCTTTTCTCTAGCTTATTTAAGATATCCACAATTTCATTAGGTAGTTTTATTCTCATATTTTTCATTTTATGCTAAAATTGTAGCATGGATAAAATGTTGAATCAATGAGTATTAGGTCTTGTTCTTTAACCTAAAAGGGAATTAAGAAAAGGGGGTGGTGCACATGTCTAATATTCCTGATATTTTTGATGTTTGTAGATTTTCAAAAGAACTCAGTGTCTCTGGAAAAAGCTCATTAGACAAAGTTGAAATTTTTAAAAATTTTTTAAGTGGCACAACGGAAGAAATGGATGAAAAAACAAAAGATATCGCTAAAAAAGAACTTCAAGGATTTCAAGATGTGGCTCATTTTAAGACAACAACACCATGGTGAATTCCCCTTTTGATTGGGCTTCTTAGAAAAGAAGCCCTTGTTTTTTTACTATATTTTTGCTATTATTTTAGAATTAAGCGCCCGTAGCTCAATTGGATAGAGCAGTTGACTTCGGATCAGCAGGTTGAGGGTTCGAGTCCTTCCGGGCGCTCCAGGCGCCGTTAGCTCAGTTGGTAGAGCAGTTGACTCTTAATCAATTGGTCGGGGGTTCGAATCCCTCACGGCGCACTAACTAAATTAACGCAGGGTTCGC
>CAZUOI010000014.1:0-1058 GCA_964621945.1 uncultured Candidatus Saccharibacteria bacterium | reverse complement strand
CCCAGCATGCGCGGGGCGTCCGGCGAATGCCGGACGAATCCCTCACGGCGCACTAACTAAATTAACGCAGGGTTCGCCCCAGCATGCGCGGGGCGTCCGGCGAATGCCGGACGAATCCCTCACGGCGCACTAGGAATAGAAAATTAGGCAAGGATTTGCCTTTTTTTTGTTTATCTGATACAATAATTTTATGTTAAAAACAAATAAAAAAACAAAGATAATCAAAGAATATAAGGTGCACGATAAAGATACTGGATCTTCAGATGTTCAAGTAGCTATTTTAACTAAACAAGTTGAAGAATTAACTAAACATCTCAAAAAGCATCCCAAAGATAATCATTCTCGTTTAGGGCTTTTAAAGATGATTGCTAAAAGAAGAAAGCTTTTGGATTATTTATTTAATAACGATGAAAAGCGTTATAAAAAAGTCATTAAAAAGTTAGGTCTTAAAAAGTAATGTCAATTATAAAACATAAAGAACAAAGGGTGGCTGTCTTAGTTGATGTCCAAAATATGTATCACTCAGCTAAGAATATTTATAGTGCCAGAGTAAATTTTAAAGAAGTTTTAAAAGCAGCCGTTGGTCCAAGAAAACTAATTAGAGCAGTTGCTTATGTTATCAATACTGAAACTCCTGAAGAGAAATCATTCTTTGACGCTTTAGCTAAATCAGGATTTGAAGTTAAGATGAAAGATTTACAGATCTTTCCAGGAGGCATGAAAAAAGGTGATTGGGATGTTGGCATAGCTGTAGATGCTATTAAATTTTCTAGTTTAGTTGATGCCATTGTTTTAGTTACAGGAGATGGCGACTTTATTCCATTGGTTGAATATCTTAAACTTAATAAGGGTATTCAAGCAGAAGTTATTGCTTTTGAACAAAGCGCTTCTGCGAAGCTAAAGGAAGTAGTTGATGATTTTATTGATTTAGGGAAAGATAAAAATAAATATCTAATTAAAAAAAAATAAATTAAGTATTTTTGTTGTCAATATTGGAATTAAGTTTTTTCGTTTAGGTTTTTGTTCGATTCTCTTGGGTAAAAACCTGTACGAAAACC
>CAZUOI010000013.1:0-11888 GCA_964621945.1 uncultured Candidatus Saccharibacteria bacterium | reverse complement strand
CATCAGGCTTTCGCCCATTGTGGAAGATTCTCGACTGCTGCCACCCGTAGGTGTATGGGCCGTATCTCAGTCCCATTGTTGGGGGTCAAGCTCTCACTCCCCCTACCCGTCATTGCCTTGGTAAGCCATTACCTTACCAACAAGCTGATAGGACGCAGGTTCCTCTCTGTCCAGAATTCCGATAAATCGGAAACCTTTACTCTTGCGAGACTATCGAGTATTATTCCGGATTTCTCCGGGTTATCCTCGAGACAAAGGCAGATTCCTACGCGTTACTAACCCGTTCGCCGCGGGTCTAAACCCGCTCGACTTGCATGCCTTATCCACACCGCCAGCGTTCATCCTGAGCCAGGATCAAACTCTCAAATAAAAAATAATTGGGACAACTGCACAAAAATTGCAATTGTTTAATATAACTATTAAATTATTAAAGTGCTTTACTATCTTATATTATCCAAAATTCTTTGTCAACTTGTCTTTCCAATCTTTTATTTTCTGATGATCTCCAGATAAAAGAACCTTGGGGGTACGTCTTTCTTTTCCATTAATTTTTATCTTTTCCGGCCTTGTATACTGAGGATATTCTTTATATTTATCATTCTTAGTAAAACTTTCTTCTTCTAAGGAACCTTGGGCAATTGTTCCTGGGATTAATCTTGCAATTGCATCAACTAAAATCATAGCCGGCAATTCACCTCCTGTTAGAATATAATCTCCAATAGAAATTTCTTCATCAGCGATGTGTTTTGCCACTCTTTCATCAACTCCTTCGTATCGTCCAGAGATAATAATAAGTTGATCTAATTTGGTAAATTTCTGCGCCATTTCTTGATTAAATTTTTTTCCCTTAGGAGATAATAGAATTATTTTTGATTTTTTATATTTATTTTTAAGTTTTTTAATTGCCTTATAAATTGGCTCAACCATTAAAACCATTCCAAAACCGCCACCATAAGGTTTGTCATCAACTGTTTTATGTTTATCATTTGTAAAATCACGCAAATTATGAATATTAATTTTAATTAATTTTCTCTTTTGAGCGCGTTTAATTATTGATTCATTGAAATACGAATCAAATATTTTTGGAAAAATTGTGATAATGTCGAAACGCATAAGCAAACAAAAACTGCCCTACTAGAGTAGCACAGTTTTCGTAATTTTTTTACAGTTTTAATTCGTCAACTACTTCATCAACATTCTTTTTTACATCAGCTTCAGGAGCAGATGTTTCTTCTGGAGTTCTAACTCTACCGCCTTCTGGCTCTTCTATCTTAAGATTAATTCTGGCATTATTTCTAACACCAATTACTCTAAGAATAGTTCTAATCGCCCTGGCTGTAGATCCTTGTCGTCCAATAATCTGACCCATATCTTCTGGGTTAACTTTAAGATTCAATAGGACTCCCATCTCATCAACTGTCCTGGTAACTTTAACTTCATCAGGATGACTAGCAATTGATTTGATAACGAACTCTAAAAATTCTTGATCAGTTTGTTCTTTAGCCATATTTCTTACTTAACTTAGTTTTTCTAATATGCTGATAGCAGTTCGACTATACTGCTACTCTATTGTTATTCTATTATATTATGCCGTCTTTGTCAAGACTTACTTTTCTTCTGAATCAGTCTTTTTTTCCTCTTTCTCCTCTTTTTCTGGCTCTTTCACTTTATCTTTATTTTTAGTAACATCTGATTCATCTTGAGCTGTCTTTTTCTTGCCTCGTATATTCCTCTTAATTTTAGGCCCTTTAATTACTTCTTTTCTAACTAATAAATTATGGACGGTTTCTGAAGCTTTTGCTCCCTTAGAAAGCCAATATTTTATTCTTTCCTCTTTTAAATTAATTTCTTTATTATGAGGATTATAATTACCTAAAATCTCCAAAAATTTTCCACTTTTGGGAGCAGCTGATTTTTCAATCAAAATAACCCTAAAATTAGAGTTGTTTCTTTTTCCTGTTTTAATTAAGCGAATAGTTAACATATGAATTTAATTTTTATTTTTATTTCCAATTTTTCTTTTTTAAACCAGCAGCCGCTGCTTTTTCTTGCGCCTCTTGTTTTGAAACTCCTTCTCCTTTAGCGATTAATTCTTTTTCTAAATAAACTCCAACTATAAAATTCTTAGCATGATCAGGACCCCATTCTTTAATTACTTCATAAGAAGGAGTAATCCCAGTTTCGTCTTGAGCTTTTTCCTGGAATAAGCTTTTTGGATCATGATAAAGTTTATTCTTAATAATTTCAGGAAGATCTTTAATAATCTCTCTCTGAATAAATTCGGCTGACTTTTCATATCCTTGGTCAAGATAAATCGCCCCGATTAACGCCTCAACAGCATTAGCTGAAATATATTGGCGTGCTCTGCCAGTATCTTTAGATTCTCCTTTACTTAAAAGCAAATCATTATTTAATTCTAATTGATTTGCAACTTTAGTCAACATTTTAGAATTAACTAAAGACGCCCGCCAATTAGTTAGCTCTCCTTCAGGATTAGGGTAATTTCCATAAAGATATTCAGTAACTACCATTTCTAGAACAGCATCTCCTAAAAATTCAAGTCGTTCATTGTCCTCTAGGTTAAATCCAGGATTCTCATTTAAATAAGAACGATGGACTAAAGCCTGCTTTAAAAGATCTTTATTATTAAACTCTATTTCTATTTTTTTTTCAAGCTTTGATATGCTCATAAAGAATTAATTTTAAATTATTCATCTTTGCCGGGTTCTCCAATCTCTCTATAAACTGTGCCTAAAACACCATTAATGAATTTTCCTGAAGATTCTCCGCCAAATGTTTTAGCCAGTTCAATCGCTTCATTAATAGCTACTTTGGGAGGAACTTCTTTTCTATTTCCTAAAAGAAGTTCATAAAGCCCGATTCTAAGAACATTACGATCAACAACAGTAATCTGATCAAGAGGCCATTCAGGAGCTGATTTTTCAATAATTTTATTTAATTTAGATAAACTTTCTATAACCCCATTAACTATTTGCCAAATAAAATCAGTTTCTTCTATCCCTGGGCCAAATTCTTTAATGTTTCGCTTAACAACTTCATCTAATTTATCTTTATCCATGCCTTTAAAATCCCATTCATATAGGGATTGCATTGCAATACTTCTTGATAGATGACGATTAGCCATAGGTGAAAAATTTTTAAATTATTTTTTAGAAAGCTCTTCCATATCCATTGGTTTTTGTGATCCTTGTTCCTTCTCTTGAGCCGCCATTTCTTTTTGCTTTTTTTTCTTTTCTTTTTTGTCTAATTTAGCCATAACGTCAATAACTTCTTTTCCAGAATAAACTCCACAATTAGAACAAAGATTATGAGGCAAAATTGGCTCGCCACATTTTGGACAAACAGAAAAACCCTGCTTTTTTAAAGCATGATGAGAACGCCTTCTATTTCTTCTTGATTTAGTGTGTCTTTGTTTTGGAACTGCCATAATTTTTAATAGCTTTTTGTAATGCCTTAACAGCTAAATCAGCACAATGCACTTTAACTGGAGGCAATTTACCAAGCTCATTAGCTACATCATTATATGAAATTTTTAACGCTTGAGCAAGTGTTTTACCTTTAGCCATCTCTGTAATCATTGAAGAAGTAGAAATAGCTGCGACACATCCCATCGTTTCAAAAGATATATCTATTATCTTATCATCCTTTATTTTAAGATATAGTCTCATAATATCACCACAATTATGAAGCGCAAAGGCTTCTGATAAAAAAGAATGTTTATCTTCAACTTCTAAGTTATAAACCTTCCCCTTGTAATCCTTTCTTTCTATTTTAGTTATGGGAGTGTATAAAAAATCATTGTCAAACCAAGAAGTAATTGACTTATAAGATCCCTTAGAAGAATATTTTATCCCTAAAATCTTACATAATATTTTTAATGAATCTCTATGCCCTACATGTATTCTATAAGCTTTTTTATGATTTACTCCATTAACTTTTTTTTCTTTTTCCTCATACATTGAAAGAACAATTTTTTGCCTTATTAAAAGCAACTTTATCTGTTGGGCTAAATGATATGAAATTGTTACATATCCAGCCCTTGGCCCAATCCTATTTAAATTAATACAACCATCACCTTTCCAAAGTCCCTCTATTAATGATTTTTGTTTATCTAAAGGAAGAGTCATAATAAAATTAGGAATCTTTTTATATTCTGCACCATTACCAAATAATTGTTTAAAAAATCTTGCTAATCGAGCATTATAAAGAAATACTATAACTACTTTATTTTTAGGAACTTCCTTTATTTTCACATCTAATCCAAATAACTTTTTAGATATCTTTTTAATATCTTTTACAATATCTTTTTCTTTTATATTTAAACTAAACGAAATATATGTTTTGCAAGGTTTATCTTGAATATTGCCTTCACTTAAAAAATAACCAAATAATCTTAACAATTCAGAATTTAATTGAATTTTTTTAGGAATATCGATACTTTTAAAATCAAACTTTTTTTTAGGAATATCGATTTTAATGTATTTTATATCTTTTATTTTCTTTAAAATAGGATAAAGAACTATATCTCTTTGTTCTAAATGTTTTGCATGATACCAAGCAGGAATTAATTTTTGTTTATGTTTTGTTCTAAAATATTTAGAATGATTAGGAAGCTTTAAAGCATAAATAAGGTGCTCTGGTGTTAAAGATATTTTACCTAAAGCATTCTTAATCTCAATTATTTTCCCATTATAATCTCTTGAACTTTTATTAATAATTTTATTTTTTGAAGCGTCATGAGAAAAAATTAGATTTTTTTTACCAGTATTTTTTATTACTGTAAATTCAGGATCAAGAAAAATTTTTTCGTCAGGAAGTAAACAAGTTGGATTACCAACTTCTCCCATGGCATCGGGATTTTTCATCTTACCCATATTTCTAGGATTTTGAAAGTGTTGAATAACTTTTTTACTATACATATTTTATCTTCCAGATATTTTTCTTAATCTCTTAATAATTCCAGGTAAAACTTTTAAAACATACTTAATATCTTCATCTTTTGTTTGTCTGCCTAAAGTAAAACGGACACTACAATGTGATTCTTCATGAGAAAGCCCTAAAGATGTTAAAACGTGAGATGGGCTTAAAGATTTACTAGCGCAAGCTGAACCGGTTGATACAAAAATATCCTTTTGAGATAATTCTATAACAATACTTTCTCCTTCTGCTCCCTTAAAACTAATATGAGCATTATTAGGTAAACGTTTTTCTAAAGAACCATTAAATTGTGAATCAGGGATGTCTTTTAAAATTCCTGTAATTAATTTGTTTCTTAAAACTTTAATTTTTTGGACTTTAGATTTTGAACTTTGAACTTTTTTAACTGCTTCTCCTAATCCAACTATGCCAGGCACATTTTCTGTACCCGATCTCATTCCTTTTTCTTGTCCTCCCCCATGAATTAGCGGATTAATTGAAATTCCACTTCTTATGTACAAGGCACCTATTCCTTTCGGCCCATAAATTTTATGTCCTGATAAAGACAATGAATCTACACCAAGATTTTGAACATCACAATTTAGATAATTAACTGCTTGAACTGCATCTGTGTGAAAAATAATTTTTTCTTTTCTTTTACTATTGATTCTTTTAATCAAAGCACCCATTTCTTCAATTGGCTGAACAGTTCCGATCTCGCTATTAGCATACATAATTGAAACTAATAGAGTATTCTTTTTTATAGCTTTTTCTAAGTTATTTATTTCAATTAAACCACTTTCATTAATTGGTAAATAAGTTATTTCAGCTAATCCATTTTTTTCTAAATCTCTAC
Source organism: uncultured Candidatus Saccharibacteria bacterium (assembly GCA_964621945.1). Taxonomy (GTDB): domain Bacteria; phylum Patescibacteriota; class Minisyncoccia; order Portnoybacterales; family UBA2143; genus JAHJQT01. The sequence continues at coordinate 6,094 of CAZUOI010000013.1, read as the reverse complement.
AAGGTTCAAGAATTGCCTTATGCTCAATAGCCGAAGTAATAATATGAATCTTTTTTTTCTTATTTGAAAGTAATCCATAAATAATCCAATTATCACTTTCACTGGCAGAGCTAGTGAAATATATTTCATTTGAAGAACATTTTAAAAAATTTGCTATTTGATTACGAGCATTTTCAATTGCTTGCTTTGCTTTTATCCCTAAATTATAAATGGTTGAGGGATTGCCATATTGTTCAAAAAAATACGGCTGCATTTTTTTAAAGACAGCCGTGTCAACTGGTGTTGTCGCAGCATTATCAAGATAAACAAATCTTCTCTTATTCATTGATTATACGATAACAGAAAGCTTTGTTTATGGCAAGAACTTATATTTGACGATTGTCCAGATTCCAACTAAACCGTCTTTAAAACGAATTTTCTTACCTTGCTTGAATCTTCTAGGAGAATAAGAGATAGGAACTTCTTTAATAATTAATCCCTTCTTTAAGATCTTAGCAGTCATTTCTGCTTCTATTTCAAAACTATGACTATCTAATTTAATTGATTTAATTAAATGTGCTGGAAATAATTTGTAGCAAGTATAAATATCAGTTAGTTTTGTTCTAAAAAGCAGATTATTTAAAGAAGTTAAAAACTTTACTCCAAGAACATAATGAAAATATCCTCTTTTTTCAGGATTAATATTACGAGAACCGTAAACAGCGCCTATTTTAGATCCATTTAATTCTTTTAAAAGCAATTGCCAATCATTGGGGCTATATTCCAGATCAGCATCCTGAATAATAACAGCATCTCCAGTAACTGCTTCAAAGCCCGTTTGCAAGGCCTTGCCCTTCCCCATATTCTTTTTATGTTCCAGAATAATCAAATTATATTTCTCTTTAAGATTTTTTAAAATCTTTTTAGTATTATCTGAAGATCCATCATTAATAACAATAATTTCTTTTTTATAACCAAAAACAGGAGCTCGTTCAACTTGCTCAAGAATTTCTTCTATTGTTGATTCCTCGTTAAAAATTGGAATTATAATTGAAAGTTTTTTATTTATTCCCATAGAATTTCATATTTCTCAATAATTGATTTATTTAAAATATTTCTTTTAAGAAAAATAATTGCGTATTCATCCATAAAAACAACAGCCCATTCAGAATCATTAACTCTTTCAATCAAAAAATTCTGTCCCCATGGAGTATAATCACGATGTGAAAAAAATATTGCATTAAAATTATGGATTTTCATTTGTTCTTGCCAAATAGAATTGTCCTGTTGTGAAGGAATATATATATTTTCAAAAAAAGAAACGGAATAAGCTTCTGGACGATTGTCAGTAAAAACCTTTTCTTGTGGATAAAAATGATAAATTAAATATCCTCCAATATCGTAATTATTGAAAAGAGGACCTTTGATGTTGTTATCTATAAAAAATTGGGCTGATTGATTATTCCCTTGAACTAAACCGAATCCAAACATCTCTTTATTCAAAGGTAATTTCTGGTCATAATTTACAAAAATGATTAAAAATAAAGCTAAAGATACAAAAATAAAAAGCATCTTTGCATTAGGAGATTTAAGTTTAACTTTCTTGCCTAATAAATTTTTAATATTATAGGCAATAATAGGCAAAGCAAATAATCCAAACATTGTAAAATTTCTAATTGCCAGCCAGCCTAAAATACTCCAAACAATAGCCAAGCAGAAATATGTAAAAGGAAAACGCTTACGTTTAAATATTAAAATTGCAATAAAGCTCAAAACAAGAACTATAAATGCTACTTTAAAAAGATTGAGATTAGGATTATTAATAATTCCCAATCTATCTAAAAACCAAACTGATTGATTTTCAACAATACGATAGCCATATTCTTTAAAAATATTAAATGGCTCAAGAATTGCTTTTATGAAAAATGGATTAATTAAAGAAGCTAAGCTTGTTAAAATAAGTATTAAACCTAATTTATTTAAAATCTTTTTTTTACGAATCAATCCATCCACTAAAAATAATCCGATTAAAGCAGGACCGAAAATGAAATAGATATGAGTATTAACCCAAAAAATTCCTAAAACAGGCAGAATAAAAAGCCATTTATCACTAATTTTCTTTTTCTGCCAATGCCAAAGAATCCAGAAAAATAAAGCCATAAATAAATAACTGAATATTTCAGGTCTAATTTCAGTTCTTTGAGCAATTAAAGGAATTAGTAATAAGGAAACAATAAAAGCAATATTGAAATTTGATTCTTTTTCTGCAATACGAAAAAATAAATAAAAGATAAATAGACTAAGAATAAGATAAAAAAAAGAAAGACCAGTAAAGCCAGCTACTGTCCAAATAAGATAAAATATTACTCCTCCTCCCCAGTGATGATTAATAACTGGAAAATCAGGTTCAGTATAGGAATAAAAATTGCTTTTTAGTATCCCAAAATCTCCATTTAAAACAAGTTCCCCGTTTTTTATATGTCTCCCCAAATCAGCTGTAGTTAAATCAATCTTATGAAATAAAAAAAACCCGTACCAGGCTATTAATAAAATTAAAATAAAAATCTGGAAAGTTTTTTTTTTGTTCATTGTTGACTATTCTAATCCTAATAATTCTACTTCAAAAATTAAATTAGCATTAGGCGGAATGCTATCTCCAGTTCCTTGTTCTCCATAACCGTATGCTGCAGGAATATACAATCTCCTAACTTCACCAATTTTCATCCCAATAACACCTAGATCCCATCCTTGAATAACCTGTCCAGCACCTAAAGCAAATTGAAAAGGTTGACCTCTATCAACACTGGAATCAAATTTAGTCCCATTTTCTAAAACTCCAACATAATGAACTGTCACTTTATCTCCATTTTTCGCTTCTTGACCTGTTCCTTCTTTAATTATTTCCGCTCTTAATTCATCTCCAAATTCTTGTGGTTGTTGAGTTTGTTGAGGTTGTTGAGATTGTTGTTGATAGCCCTCTTCTCCAGGAAATACTAATTCTTTTTCATCTTCATTATTCATATTAATTTCTTTTACTTCATTTTTGTCGTCAAAAAATACAGAAGCGAAATAAAGCCCGCCCCCGATAACAATTAAAATCACAAATGCTGAAATAAAACTTCTCATATTTGCATTATACTATTTTATTTAAAAAAATAAAAGCCGCTAGATCTGTGAAGACCTAACGGCTACGTTGAAGCATTTGTTGCTTTGTTTCGCATAAACTCAACAGCACCTTTGTGTATTTGACTTATCCTTGATTCCGTTAAACTAAGTTTTTTTGCAATCTGTTTCATGGTTAAATTCTCCAGATAATAGAGATAAATTACTTCCCTTTGCTTACCAGACAATAAATTAATTATCTGAGATGATAATATTTTTTTTTCAACATTCTCTAAATAATTGTATAGATTATTTGCCATGACAGCAGCAATTTGAAAAGGCCTACGATTATTTTCATCATTATCAGATTGATCAATGCTAAAAAATGATTTGATATTTAACATTTTTTTATAATACTCTTCTATCCCCATACCAACATATTCAGCAATTTCCTCTGATGTTGGATCGCGCCTCAGCTTTTGTAATAATTGATGTTTTGCTTTTTCAAACTTCTTTATGTCTCTGCGAGCTGATTTGGATAAATAATCTTCTTCACGTAAAACATCTATCATTGATCCCATAAGACGATATCGAGCAAAAGTTTTAAAAGACGCACCTTTTTCGAGTCTATATCTGCTAGCAAGCAATACCAAGTCCTCATAAGCAGCTCCTCTTATATTATCCGAATCTACATTAGATGGTAATTTTGCAAGAAAATTATTAATCAAATTATCCGCCCAAGATAAATGTTCTTCCACTAAATTATTTCTATCAATAATTCTCAAAATCACCACCTCCCTTCATATTTGATGTTAAGAAACTAGAATATACTGATGATAAATTGAAATTGACATAAAGTCAAATTTATTCACTTCTTAGTTCCAACGATCATAAAAAGATATAATAAAAATAAAAGCCGCTAGGTCCCAAAGGATTAGCGGCTATGAAGCAAGTGTTTGTCAATATTACTTCCTCTTTAATCTAAATGGTTTAATGATGATGAAAATACCTGAAATCATAGCTCCCAGAGAGATTAGTTTGCCTAACAATCCCGGATCATACAATAGATAGATGACCCCGCCGCCAATCAGAATATAGCTAATATTCTGAGGTGCATTCAAAAAAATATCAATAAAATTTTTGAGAATTTTCCATATCTCTGGAGCAACAAATCCAAGGAAAGACAACAAGGCTAAAAAAGCTATTGCTCTTTCGTTTGAAAAAATATTCAATATCTGACTCGATAAAAGGAAGAGCGAACACGCAATTCCATAAAACATCCAATATCCCCAATGCTGATAATATAATCTTGCTACTAAGGCCATTCCAAAAGGAAACAAAAAAAGTAGATATTCCATCGCATCCCTCCTCAATTAAAGTTAAATAACTCATTAAAAAATAACATAAATATGCTATTTTGTCAAAATTACATTGGTTGCGTATATTGAAAATAGTTCGAACGCATTTCGCCGCGATCTTTGACAATTGGTGGCAAATTCTTTTTTCCAAAAAAAAGGAGTCAAGATCATTCATCTTAACTCCTTGAGTTCATAAAAGAAAAGGCTAATAGCACATCGGCAGGTCTTCTTTGTATAGCCTGCCGCCACAAACGACTGTATCAGCGCCTCCATAATATATATAAAGTGCGCCTTTGTTGTTTTCGGGGTTGGGGTCAACTATGGCGTTTGAAAAACAAACGTTCGGCACCGAGCCAACTATTTCATAATCTTTTTCTGGCCACAAAATAGGGGCGCTATGGATATATTCAATCTCGGTGGGATTGTTTAAGTTCAAGACCATGAAGCCTAAACTGTATGCCCGATTGAACCTATTCTCTCCCTTGCCATGAACCACATGAGTGATAACCAGCCATCCTTTTGGGGTTTTAATCGGCGGACCGGCTATACCGATTTTCGCGGGAGTATTTCCTGTCATTGGGCTTTTATGCCAGTCGCCTTTACTGGATAAAATCTGACTATCTTGCCAACCAGTTTTTAATGTCAAATCTCTAGTTCTTGAAATCCAAATATGAGGAGTTTTCCTATGAAGCAAGTATACCCAACCATCAATGGGTTCAGGAAAAATGGAGGCGTCTTTATCTTCCTTATCAAACGGAATGCCTACCCACTCATAATCAATAAAATTTTTCGTTTTCCAGATACCTACCCTGCCACCGTCAATGTTACAGGCAGTTGCAAAGATGTAATAAAAGTTATCAATCCATTTAACTATCCGCGGATCTTCAATGCCCACCAAGCAATGTTCATTGCACCCAGACCTTAGTACGGGCTCCACCAATGGATTCCACTTTATTCCATCACTACTTAAAGCCATTCCCAGATCAGAACCTACCTGAGTATTGGTCCAAGCGCCTCTGATAAGCATTCTGTAAATATCGTCATCTCCGATAACAACCCCGCAGTTAAAGACATTCTTGCTCATCCACTTAATGTTCTGATTTGGTGCCAACAACGGATTTTCCTCAAATCTTTTGATTTTAATTTCCTTTTCTTTTTTCATCTCTTACCTCCTTTTCTTTATTTAGTTTTCAAGGAAGAGCAACATCATGCCACTCCTCTAACTATATTATGGCTTATCATAACACCATAAAAAAGTCAATGCGTTAGTATATAAAAAAATCCACCAGGAGTGGATCATAAAATAAAATGAAAAAATTTCTTTTACTTTTAATTTTATTAAAACAAAACCGCCAATTGATTTTTTCGTATAAAATTCCTTATGATTTGGTCGCCAAGCGAAGCAAGGCGACTACCAAAAACTTGACTTTTCCTTGCTGGCTGCCAGGCAGGGATTCGAACCCCGGTGACGAGAACCAGAATCTCGTATCCTACCACTAGATGACCTGGCAAAATTTACGCTTCGTCCAGATATCTTCTGATGGCCACCAGACTGCTGACAGTTCCAAGAAAGACGCCAACTAATATCTGAATTAAAAATAGAACTATTATATTTGCCTGGAAAAAATAAAAGAGATCAGTGCCAGGTAAATAAG
>CAZUOI010000012.1:0-11973 GCA_964621945.1 uncultured Candidatus Saccharibacteria bacterium | reverse complement strand
GGTTCAGAATTAGAATAATACTGATAAGCAGCATACCCGCCTACTCCAATAATAATTAAAGATAAAACTATGATCAAAACAATACCCCAAGTAGATAACTTTGATTTTTGAGGTATTTCTGGCTGAGATTGTTGTTCTGAAATATTTGGTTGTTGTGGTTGATTCTCTAATTGATCCATATATTTTAATTTTATCATATATATATTAATTAGCAACTATGGATAACTCAAACTTCCACTGGAAAACTTGGTTATTACTGGTTTTAACAAAAGATTAATTGACTAATAAAGATTATGTCATTACAATTAACGCATCATTAACAATCAAATATGGAGGTACAGACAATGGCAGATATCGCAAGAATTGAAGATAGAATAAAGAAAATTATTTGTGAGGTATTATTTGTGGAGGAAGAAGACGTAGTTCCTGAAGCATCTTTTGTAGATGATTTAGACGCGAATTCGCTAGATCAGGTAGAATTGATTATGATGATAGAGGAAGAATTTGATATCTCTATTCCTGAAGAAGATGCTGGGTTCATTATCACCATACAAGACGCCATAGATTATGTAAAAACAATCTTGGCATAATGAAAAAAGGGGAGGGCCGACTCAACGCTGTTGGCCTTTTTTTATTGACTATGATTTTTCAGAATGGTAAAGTTAGAAATACGGAGAGGTGCCAGAGCGGTTTAATGGGATACCCTGCTAAGGTATTGTACCTTCGGGTACCGAGGGTTCGAATCCCTCCCTCTCCGCCTTCGCCACGCTGAAGCGTGGCTACGGCGTGACGAAGTCCGCCAGTAGACACGCGAAAGCGGGATAAATATGTATTATATTTATAGCTTAAAATGCAAAGATGGTTATTATGTGGGTTGCACTGATGATTTGAATGATAGGATAAAAAGACATCAAAAAGGACATGTAGTAGCAACAGCAAATCGTTTACCAGTAAAGTTAGATTTTTATTTTGCGACCGAAGATAGGTATAAAGCGTTTAATTTCGAAAAATATCTTAAATCTGGCTCAGGTAGAGCATTTATTAAAAAACATTTACTGTAATACAATGGAGAGGTGCCAGAGTGGCCGAATGGGGCAGTCTTGAAAACTGCTGTGGCAGCAATGTCACCGTGGGTTCGAATCCCACCCTCTCCGCAGAATACATAAAATAGGTTCGCCCCAGCATTCGCGGGGCGCCCGGCGCATGCCGGGCGAATCCCACCCTCTCCGCCAAATAAACTATTGACATTGTTTATTGTTGAATATATACTTAGTATATATAAAGTATATATTAATATAAATAACAAAAATATGAATTCAACAATTATAAACATTAAAACAGATCCAAAAATTAAAAAGGAAGCCAAAAAAATTACTGCTGAAATGGGGTTGACTTTAAGCGGAGCAATTAATGGATTTCTAAGACAACTTATTCGTAGCAAAACCGTGCTCTTTACTTTAAACGAAAATGCGCCAAGCGATTATTTATTATCTTCTATAAAGGAATCTGAAAAAGAAAAAAGAGATAGGAAATTTTATTCTTTTAAGAGCAATAAAGAAGCAATTAAGTTTCTTGATAAATAGTTTATGCAAATTGAATACTCTAAAAAGTTCATTAAAGAGTTTAAGAAATGTTCGCCAAAAGTTAAAATAGCATTTAAAAATAAGTTAAAAATATTTATAAACAATCCACACAATCCTATTTTAAATAATCATAAACTTAGTGGAAAATTAAAAAAGTACAGAAGTATCAATATTAACGCAAATTGGCGAGCAATATTTCAGGAAATAATAAAAGAAAAATCTATATATTTTGTTGCAATTGGAACACACAGTAAATTATATTCCTAAATAAAAATATTAATTAAGTTTGCCCTATCATTCGACGGAATAAAAATCCCACCCTCTCCGCCAAGTTTTTATTAAAACTACAGCGGATAAATCCACTAAAGTAGAAAGATGACTGAATCAAAAGAATTATGTCAAAAAATTATGAAGAGTGTTTGCAACAGCTAAAAAAGACTTGCGAAATTATTAATAAAATTAATGACAATTATAAAAAATCTATTTGTACTGATAGAGTTAATTTATTTTGTCATGAATTAGATATTTTGAAAGCACCAAAAAGAATAATAGAAGCATCAGTACCAGTAAGAATGGATGATGGTAGTCTAAAAAATTTTACTACTTTCCGTGTTCAGCATAATGACACTAGAGGTCCATTTAAAGGTGGATTGCGCTACCACCCTATGGTCAATTTAGATGAAGTTAAAGCACTATCTTTTTGGATGACAATAAAATGTGCAGTAGCTGATATACCATACGGAGGAGCTAAAGGTGGAATTACGGTCGATCCTAAAAAATTAAGTCAAGGAGAACTAGAAAGATTAACCAGGGGCTATGTTCGAGCTATGGCTGATTTCATCGGACCAAATAAAGATATTCCTGCACCAGATGTAAATACCAACACTCAAATTATGGCATGGATGATGGATGAATATAGTGTTATTAAAGGTTATAATGAAGCAGCAGTAGTAACTGGTAAACCAATTGAAATTGGAGGATCGTTAGGTCGTGAGGCTGCAACTGGTCAAGGTGGATTTTTTGTTTTACAAAATATAATTAAAAAATTAAATTTTAATAATCGTAAATTTAAAATAGCGGTGCAAGGATTTGGCAATGTTGGCATGAATTTTGCACAGATTGCTGCCAATGATGGATACAAGATAGTTGCAGTCTCTGATTCTAAAGGTGGAATATATAACATCAAAGGTTTAAATATAAAAGAAGCAATTAAACATAAAAATAAAACTGGTGGTCTGATTGGATTTGCAAATAGTAAAGATATTTCCAATAAAGAATTGCTAGAATTACCCGTTGAAATTTTAGCTCCAGCAGCTATGGAAAATGTGATTAATAAAAATAATGCTAAAAAAATAAATGCAGAATTGATTATAGAGCTTGCAAATGGTCCAATCAATTTTGAGGCTTGTGAAATTTTAAATAAAAAAGGTAAAACAATTATCCCAGATGTACTAGCTAATTCAGGAGGAGTAATTGTTTCTTATTTTGAATGGGTACAAAATATCCGTCGTTTTTATTGGAATTTAGATAAGGTAAACGATAGATTATTAATAAAGATAAATACGGCAACTGATATTATTTGGGAATGTTCGAAAAAATACAAAATAAATATGCGATCGGCTGCTTATTTTATGGCAATAGAAAAAATAGTCAAAGCTTCCAAAATTAGAGGTGTTTAGATTTATTTAAGAAATAAGTAGATAAAGAACAATGATTATTATCGTATTTGTCGTATTTTCTAAAAATCTTGACTCACGTATCTTGGAATGAAGCATAAAATTGTGTTAAAATAACCTCATAAAAATAATAAATATAATGCCTAATATTATTAATCTAAAAGAAAAAGAGGAAATGATTAAAGATTCTATTGAATCAAGTAATTTAAATACCAAAAAACCAATAAAAGAGAAAAAATCACCTATCTCTAAAAAGTCAAAGTCAAGTTTGAAATGGAAAACTCCTGAATTTGAGTATTATAAGAATAGTCAAAGCTGGTTTATTACCATAGGCATAATTGCCGGAATATTATTTATTATAGCTATTTTTACAAAAAACTTCCTATTTGGTTTACTGATTGCAATAAGCTCTTTCTTAATATTCACCTATTCACTAAAAAAACCAGATAACGTAAAATTATCAATTGGACCTAAAGGCATTCAAATAAATAATGTGCTTTATGAATTTGAAAATTTAAGATCATTCTGGATTTTTTACAACCCTCCTGAAATAAAAGAATTAAGCTTAAGAAGTAAAAAAACAATTATGCCATATATTAAAGTGCCGATAGGAGATGAAAATCCTGTTGAAATTAGAAAAATTTTAATTAAATATTTACCAGAGAAAAAACATAAAGAATCCGCAATTGATAATCTAGCTAAAAATTTAAAGTTTTAAGCGCCCATAGCTCAGTGGATAGAGTACTTCCTTGCGGAGGAAGAAGTCGTAGGTTCGAATCCTACTGGGCGTACCAATGCTAACCTTATCATCAAAGATAGAATCTATTAGCAAAGTAGGTCCTGCTTATTTGAAAAAGCTTAACAAGCTTAATATCAAAACAATAGAGGACCTATTTTTTCATTTTCCTCACCGCTACGAAGATTTCAGCAAACAAACATTAATTAGTGAATTAAAAGAAGGTGAAAAAGCAACTATCCAAGCTGAAATTGTTGAAATTAAAAATACACGACTCTTCCATAGAAGAATGGTTTTAACTGAAGCTCTAGTTAAAGATAACACTGGCACAATCAAAATTACTTGGTTTAATCAGCCATATTTAACTGAAACATTAAAAAAAGGGAAAATCGTTAATTTTTCAGGCAAATTAAGCTTTTACAAAAAAACACTTTGTCTCTCTAACCCTATTTATGAATTAGCAAAAGAGGAAACTACTCATACTGGACGATTAGTCCCTATTTATCACGAAACAGAAGGAATTAGTTCTCGTTATTTAAGATTTTTAATAAAACCCCTACTATCTCTAACAAAACAAATCAATGACTTCTTACCTGCTCAGATAAAAAATAGATTTAGCTTAATGGATTTACCTGAAGCTGTTAGGCAAATTCATTTTCCTGAAAATCTTTTGTTAGCAAAAAAAGCTCGCGAACGACTAGCTTTTAATGAGCTTTTTTTAATACAATTGGTTTCTTTACAACAAAAGCAAAAATTAAATGAAGAAAAATCTATTAAATTGCCATTTAATAAAAAATTAATTAAACCATTTGTTGAAAATCTTCCATTTAAATTAACTGATCATCAAAAAATAGCTACTTGGGAAATATTTCAAGATATAGCTAAAGATAATCCTATGAATCGCCTGCTTAACGGCGATGTTGGCTCAGGCAAAACTATTGTTGCAATTATGACAGCTTTAGTGGTTGCAAAACAAAAATACCAGACAGCCATAATGGCTCCAACTGAAATTTTAGCTAACCAGCATTTTCAAACATTTAAAGAAATGCTTAGAAAATCAGATGTAAAAATATGTTTATTAACAAGAAATAACAAAGATGCAAAGTTAAAGAAAAAAATTGCTGAAGGCAAAATAGATATTATTATTGGAACTCACGCCGTTATTCAGAAAGATTTATCTTTTAAAAATCTGGCTTTAGCTATTATTGATGAACAACATAGATTCGGCGTGGCTCAAAGAGCCGCTTTGCAAAAAAAAATCTGTCAAATAGACGACGGTTTGTCTACTATCCCCCATTTACTTTCAATGACCGCTACCCCCATTCCACGAACCTTGGCTTTAACTATTTATGGCGATCTTGATATTTCTTTAATTAAAGAAATGCCTAAAGGCAGACAAAAAATTATAACTGAAATTGTTTCTTCTAAAAATCGTGATAAGACATATAATTTTATTAAAAAGCAAATAAAACAGAAAAGACAAGTTTTTGTTATTTGCCCCTTGATTGAAGAGTCGAATAAGTTAACAGAAATTAAATCTGTAACACAAGAATACGAGAAACTTTCAAAAAAGATTTTCCCTGAATTTAAACTAGCAATGCTTCATGGCAAATTAAAACCCAAAGAAAAAGAAAAAATTATGGATGAATTTAAAAAAGCAAAAACTGATATTTTAATTTCAACTTCAGTTGTTGAAGTAGGCGTTGATATTCCTAACGCTACAGTAATGATTATTGAGGGATCTGATAGATTTGGTCTAGCGCAATTACATCAATTCAGAGGACGAATTGGCAGAGGAAAGATTCAGTCATATTGCTTCTTATTTACCGATTCCAACGCTAAAAAAACTCATCAACGATTAAAAGCAATGTTAACAGCTAAGGACGGTTTTGAATTAGCTGAAAAAGATTTGAAAATTAGAGGAGCTGGCGATTTTATAGGAACTAGACAATGGGGACTACCTGATTTAGCAATGGCTTCGCTAAATAATTTAGAATTAATTAAAAAAACTCGTCAAGCAGCCAGAATAGTTTTAAAAAATAATCTTATAAACAAAAACCTTGAATTAAAATTAAAAAACATCAATAAAGATGTTCATCTTGAGTAATTATTTCTTTTTGGGAGTTACCCAAAATCCCATATATTTTCCAAGCATTAAACGCGTTTGTGCTTCAAGCCCAGGAATAGCTCCAAAGATAAGAATAGTAAAAGGGACTAGAATCCATTGAACAATCATACCAAGACTTTTAAAAAATCCTTTAATCCCTATATATTTATTAGGTCGCTTAGGCAAGAGCAACATACTATAAATAGCTGAACCAATTAAGCCAATCATTGCTATGGTCATTAATATCCTAGTAATTCTAGGTAAATTATATGACAAAACAGTAATATTAAATTTATCTCCTCCTAGATATAAAGGCAACCAACCAAGAAGGAAAATAAGTAAAGCATTAGTTGCCCAAGACCAAAAACCTTCAAGCTGAATCCATATCCAATGGATTTTTTTCATTAAATTAATTTTTTTATTCTTATAAAATCCAAAAAATAGAAAAGGAATATTTTCTACTCCCCAACCCCAACGTCTCTGTTGAATATAGACATTAAGAGATGTCTTAAAAAAGTTATCTGATAGATTAGCATCCATCGAAACAGGATAATTTAAAGGGATAACTTTATAATCCCCGTTATAATAAAGCAAATTCTGCCAAAATATCCGCGAATCTTCAGAAACCATATTGACAGGCCAAAAATCAACTTCGTTTAAAGCTTTAAAACTCATTGACTGAGAAGAAAAAGTAGAAAGGCGTTCGGGTCTTTGCTGCTGGATCATTTGCCAAAATGTTCCTGAAGTAGCAACAACCCTAGAGATACAAGGCGCTTTCCAAATATTGTTATGATAAACAGGAACAGGCTGATAGCTTGTTCTGGTTGGATTTTTAGCAGTTAAATAATGATATGTTAAACAAGAAAAATATTTAGGATAAACTTGAGTATCAATATCAAAACAAGAAACGATAACATTTTTATAAGGAATTTTTAGTTTATCAATTAATTCTTTTTTTGCTTGACGAGCTGCCCAGGTTGAATTAGCCCCTTTACCAGCTAATTCGCCAACAATATCTTCTGGATGAACTGTGATTAAAAATTTATAAAAATTATTAGAATATTCTAGCTTTATTCTTTCTGCTATTTTTTGAGCAGATTCTCCAGCTCTTTCTTCAATCGCTAAAATAATCATCATTTTATCATTAGGATATCCAGTATTAAGTATCGCTTGAATAGTTTCCTTTATTACTTGATACGGTTCTTTATAAACAGGTAGAATTATTAGATGATAATAATCTTTGTAATTTTTATTTTTAATCGCTTTTACTTTTTCCATCCAGTTAATTTTTATATTGTTCTGCATCTGCTTATAACTTATCCTTAAATGGAAAGACAGATAAATGGTTTTTAAAACCCAATAAATATCAAAAGTAATAATAAAAATTGCGATAAAAGCCGGATTAAGCCAAGATAAAAAAATTACCCCCAAAATAGTCAGCCAAGCCAAGGCGCCTGGTAAAATCTCAAAAGCCCGATAGATTAATCTTTCTTTCGGACTTTTTAAATCAGTCGCCTTGCTTATTTTTAAATAATATTTATCTCTAGAAAGCATATTAGTAGCCCTGCGAGGAGTCGAGCTTCAATTAAAATTTTAAAAAAATTAAGATTTATAATTAACGATATAACTAAAACTGCAGGTACAAGGCACTTTTTTGCAAACGTGACAGTTTTTTGAATACAGCTTGGCCAATCCATCAGCTATATCTCCTTCCAATGAATTAAAAACACCAGCTAAACATGAAAACAAATCAGCTGCTTCTAATTCCATCTGACTAAAATCTTCATCCTTATGAGCGCCTCTGAAAGCCATGACTGCCTCTGAAAACTCGCCCATTTCTTCTGCTAAATGAACCCCAGCATGTTCCAAGGTTCGAGCAGCCGATGGATAAATATCATCAAACATCTTTTGAAATTGTTTTAAAGTTTTAGGACGCTCTTTATTATCAACAACAACCTTTTTTCTTTTCTTAATTTTTTCTTTTTTACAAACACAAGGATAAGTTCCACAGTAGGAACAAAGATAAGGAAATCGCTTCCAAACTTCATCTTCAATGCTAATATGAAGACGGTTCATAATTGACATAAACCAGCTTAAAGAAAACAGTAAATTAATTTTAGCTTTTTGATCGTTTCTTTTTCTAATACCTTTAAGACCTCTCATTAAGAAACGTTCCATATTAACAATCATATCGCCCAAACTAAAACACCGATCATTAGATAATCCATATACCTCCTTAATAAATTCCTGAAATTGTTTGATTGTAACGTTTTTATTTATAGTAGCCATATTTTTTACTAGTAGCCTATTGCATTGAGAATTTGAAATTTATAATCCAAGAAATTCAGAAATGGCATATAATGATTCCTGAATTAAATAAACTATAATTAATATAACAGTTTAATTTGAATTTTAAAAGCTTTTAACGATAGCCATTTACTCCTCTTGCTCCTGTGTGTTCATTTATTCTTTGTTTAAATCTTCTTTCATCTTCAGCATATATAAAATAATCTTTTATAAGACTTGCCTCATCATCAATTTTATCTATATAACTTGATAAATTATTAAAATTAACAAAATCTATAAAAAAAGAACGATTTTCTAGATTTTCATTAAGTTTATAAGAATATTTAATTCCGAATGGTAATGTTTTTGACATTTTAAGTTTTGGTAATTGTGAAAGATCTTTTTTCTCATTTATTTTATATATTCCATTAATTCCACTATAAATACTCAATGGATAAAAAATTGCGTTTTCGTGTATTCTGTCCTCAAAAAATATAAGAGATTTGATTGGTTGAGTAATAGCATTGAATATTCTGCTGTCCTGATCTTTATATGTATCATATAATCTACCAACTAAATCACAATCAGATAAATAGTGGATCCTATTAATTTGCGAATTAATTTCAGCATATTCAAATATTTCATTTTTATCCATACCTATAACAGAAAAAGCTTCTTTGCGTTCACTGTCTTTTGTCTTATGTAATCTAAAAGCTATCTCTCGATTAAAGTATTTGCATTCTATTAATAAATAAACAAAAAAACGATGCTTGGGTTCAGATGTCCCTATTAAAGTATTTATACATTTATTTGCTACTATATCTATTTCTCTTGGTTTAGAATTTGTATCATCATAATAATAAGAATTTAAACCAACTTCCCATTCTTTATCCTCTAAAAAATCGACGACATCAAAATGCAGATTATTCCCACTTTTTTTAATTACTTCTTGTAATTCTTTATTCATTTTTTTATTATATGTTCTTTTGTTTTCTATAATTTATTATTTCACTCTGTGGATAACTCAACTTCATTTTCGGTGGATTTTCGGTTATAATATAATTATAACATTGAATTAATTATTATCAAACATGGCTACTTTAACCAAAAGACAAAAAGAAATATTTAAGTATATTACTAAATATATCAAACGCTATGGTGTTGCACCTACTTTTAAAGAAATAAAAAATAATTTTAATCTTTCTGCCCTGTCTACTGTCCATCAACACGTAAACACGTTATCCGAAAAAGGCTTTTTAGTAAAAACAAAAAATTCATCTAGAGGTATAGAATTAGCAAAAAATATTACTATCAATATACCGTTAATTGGAGTTATTACAGCCGGACAACCAATTGAAGCAATAGAAGTAAATAACGAAAAAATTTCTGTTGCATATCAAGATCTTTCTGGTGATGCTAATGATTTCTACGCTTTAAAAGTTGAAGGTAATAGCATGATTGACGAAGGAATATTCAATAATGATATTGTCGTAATAAAAAAACAATCAGTAGCTGAAAATGGTCAAACTGTAGTAGCGATTATAGATGATAATGAAGCAACTCTAAAAAAAATCTACAGAGAAAATAATAGATTCCGATTACAACCAGCAAATCAATCTATGCTTCCACTGTATAGAAAACAAGTTGAAATAAGAGGAGTAGTTTACAAGATAATCCGAAGCTTTTCTGAAATAGCTAAATCAACAAATGAAAAATTATTAAGAACAATTGATCTTTTTGCAGGCATTGGAGGGATAAGATTAGGATTTGAAAAAGCTGGGTTTAAAACTGTCTTTTCAAACGATTACGAATCACAATGCGAAACTACTTATAATCTAAATTTTCCAGATAGCAAGCTAGTTGTCGAAGATATAAGAAAAATTGGCATAAATGATTTGCCAGAATTTGATTTTTTGCTTGGAGGATTCCCTTGTCAGGCTTTTTCAATCGCTGGATATAGACAAGGGTTCAAAGATAAAAAAGGAAGAGGTAATTTATTTTTTGATATTGCAAGAATTATAGATGCTAGAAAGCCAACTGGATTCTTACTTGAAAATGTTAAAAATCTACAAGGGCATGATAAAGGTAAAACATTTCGAATAATAAAAGAAACTTTAGAAAATTTAGGCTATTGTATAAAGACTAAAGTGCTGAATAGTATGGAATATGGCAATGTTCCACAAAACAGAGAAAGAATATATATAGCTGGATTTAAAAACAAAAAACACGCAAATAAATTTGATTTCCCAAAACCAATTAAGTTAAAAACAAAAATTTCTGATTTACTTGAAAGCAATGTTAATGAAAAATATTACTATAACAATAAGCCACTATACGCAAAGCTGAAAGATCATGTTGTTAAAAAAAATACTGTTTATCAATGGAGAAGAAAATATGTCAGAGAGAATAAAAAAAGTGTCTGTCCCACATTAACAGCTAATATGGGTACCGGAGGACACAATGTTCCGATAATAAAAGATAATAAAGGTATTAGAAAACTTACACCAACAGAATGCGCAAGAATACAGGGTCTTCCAAAAAATTATAAATTACCCAATGATATATCTGCTTCTGCTTTATATAAACAACTCGGTAATTCAGTAACCGTGCCCGTAATTTACAGAATCGCAAAGCAAATAGCTAAGGCTATAAAAAAATAAGACCTAAAGCTTACTAATTAATTCTTTCCATTTCTCATTAGAATTGTGCATTTGTCTTACACTTTTAACATATCTATAACCATTGGAAAACTCTTGACCAGGTATTTTTGTAACTTTTTTTAGTTCATTAGTATAAACAAAACCACAAATCCAAACTGGAATATCTCCAAGCTTTTCAATTTGTCTAAATCCTTTATTTTTTTCAAAAAATTCTCTTAATTTGCCAAAAAAAGAATGGCCTCTTAATATTCTAAATAAATGATCACTAGGCAAACCCACTCTGGCAAATATATAAACATCACTTTTTCTATCTATAAGTTCTACCTCATTTGCTCCTAAAATTAAGAAAGCATTTTTCATTTTACTTGCCTTAATGCCAACTCCAAGATTAGGAATTCTTAACTTATTCGTACTATTGTCTTTTATTTTATCAAAATCTTGAGGAGTTATTTTATTTGGATGCACTGTTTCATCAAGTTCTATTTCTGTTTGAAAGTTATTTTTCAAAAATTTCTTTATAGCATGTTCAGCTAAAATGCCTAATATAACATCATCGGCTGCCTGAACTTCTGTTCTTTTTCCTCTTATACCATGAAGAGATAATCCACCATAAACCATTTTAATAGCGAATTCAAAACACTTTTCGTATTCAGGCATAGATAAATTTATCGTCCTATTCTCTTTTAACATTTTCCACTTATCTAAACAATCAACTTTAAAATACCATCTTCTATTACTTTTTTGATATCCTTCCACTTCCTTACTAAACTTAAAATAATTCTCGAAATCTTTATCAGGAATACCTAAATATTTTATAGCCTCTTTTTTTGTTAATTCTTTAGACATATTATTCTAAAAAGATATTTTTTTTATTAGTAGCCCCAAGGAGAGTCGAACTCCTCTTACTAGGATGAAAACCTAGCGT
>CAZUOI010000011.1:4822-13537 GCA_964621945.1 uncultured Candidatus Saccharibacteria bacterium | reverse complement strand
CTGCTTGATGTCTTGCTTCCATGATGAGGCGCTTTCAAAATATCTGATTCTAAATTTAAATTCTGATTAACTAAATAATTTTCAACTTTTTTTTCAATATCACCAGTTAAAAGAAATTCTATATCCCCATAAACTAATTTACCAACTATTGAAGCGTTATTAGCTGGTTTTGAAAAAGATTCAATTAAAGATTGTTCTGGCCAAATAATTTCTAAAAATATATTTTCATCTAAAAATATTTTCTGACCTGATTGAGCTAATATTAAGGGGATATTTTTTTCTTCAATTAATTCCCGCCATTTCCTATAAACAGCCGTATCTTTTTCAACCCCACTAGTTAAAATATATTTAACATCATAATATTTAAGCACCTCAATTAATCCAGTGATATGATCGGCATCTGGATGAGTCAAAATAATCAAATCAATCGTTCTGTCGTAAAAAGCAATTGTTTTATTTAATTTTTCTAAAATTATTTTGTCAGGACCGCCATCAATCAAAATTTGTTTCTGATTAGGCGTTTCAATAAAAATACTATCGCCTTGTCCTACATCAAAAAAACAAACTTCTAAAAATTCGTTATCCGCAAAAGTAAAAATAACTGACCAGATAAAAACAGCTCCGCTAAAAAGAATAATTAAAGCTAAATATCTAATTTTACGCATAATTTATAGCGCCAGATAAAAATAATTAAAGCTAAATAATAACCAACTAGAAATATTAATGAAAAACTTTTAAATTCATAAAACGCTAATGGGACAGATGACAAATAATCAACAACCATAATAACATAAGCAAGCAGGAGCCAATTTAATAAGGCAATAATTTTAGCTAAATAAATCCAAATCAAACCAATAAAACATAAAAATATCCCTGAGATCATTATAACGGGCAATAAGGGAACAATTAAAATATTAGCAATTGGCGAAATCAGTGATAATTGACCAAAATGGAAAACGAGAAGAGGCAAAACACCTAATTGAGCGGATAAAGTCATTGTTAAAATATCTTTAATGCGAAATGGATTAGGCCATTTAACTATTTTATCATCTAAAATCGGTTTTAAATAAATAATACTTAAACAAGCCATAAAGGAAAGTTGAAATCCAACATCAGATTTTATTAATAAGGGATTAATTAAAAGCATAATCACAGCCGCAAAAACAATTGCTCGCCCCGCACCTCGCAAACGGCCTAATTTCTGAGCTAGCAATAGTAAGCCAGCCATAATTCCTGCTCTAACAGCCGAAGCCGGAGCGCCGATCATTAAGATATAAAGAATTAATAGAATTATAACAAAATAAAATGCTTGTCCTCTCCAAAGCCCTATTCCTAAGGCTAAGAAAAGTAATATCTGAGTCATGATTATCATATGCATCCCCGAAATAGCCACAATATGTCTTGTCCCACTAATATTTAATTTTTCTTTTAATTCATCAGAGAGTCCAAATTTATCTCCAAGAAAAATAGCTTTTAAAATAGCTGATTGTGGAGGTAATAATGTCTGTTCAATAACATTTCTTAATTTATCTTTAAAATTAAAAATTCTTTGAAAAAACCAATTTCCTTGATTTTCAGCTAGCCGATTAATTGTAGACCAATACATAACTAAATATATTTTATCTTTAGCTAAATATTCTTGATAATCAAAGTCTTCAAAGACAGCTGGTTCTAATAACTTGCCTGTTATTTCCAATTCATCGCCGTAATAATATTCTGGATATAGTTCTGTAGTAATTAAAATTTTACCTTCAATTTCTTCTGCTTTAAACTGAAACTTTTGTTGATTAATTCTTTGTTCTGGTTCTTTAATAATAATTCCCTTAAGATTAACCTCTTGATCGTAATATTGGCTATTTTCTTTGTTTTCAGAAGCTATAAAAAAAGAGTAAATAAAAACCCCTGCGATAAATAATAGACAGAGATAAAGAAGTATTTTAGAAGGGGTCATCAAAATTCAATTCCTTTTCTTGATTTTATGTTTTTAGTATAATAATGTTTAATTTCTTTCATCTCTGTAACTAAATCAGCTAATTGAATAAGTTTTTTTGAAGCATTGCGACCTGTTAAAATAAGCTCTGTATCTGACGGAGTTTTTTTAATTAAATTAATTAAGTCTTCAGTTTTAATTAAGCCAAAATAATCTGCCATATTCATTTCGTCTAAAATTATTAAATCATATTTCTTGCTTTGAATAGCTTTTTGAGCAAAATTAAAACCCTGCTTTGCAAGGTCATAATCTTTTTCTATTAAATTATCTTTACTAACGAATCCTTTTTTGCCAAAAATTTTGAAATCAAAGTATTTTATCTTATTAATTGCTTTTAACTCTGAACTCTTTCCATCTTTTAAAAATTGAATTAATAAAACTTTTTTGCCAGCGCCGATAGCTCGCAAACCAAGCCCTAAAGCCGCCGTTGTTTTGCCCTTTCCATTGCCTGTATATATTTGAAACATATTTATACATTACAAGTTGGACAGCTTCCAGGAGGTAAATCTGGAATATCAGGCGAAGGATCACGCAATTCAGGAGAAACATCTTTTTCTTTAATCATTTTTTTATTACCTTTTGATAAAGATCCTTGCTCTTTGCCTTTAATATTTAAAACCTGTTGTTTTCTACTTTCATTCCTATAAAAAGTTACGCCTTTACATCCTAAATCATAAGACATATTATATGCTTTTCTGATATCATCTTCTGAAGCAGAATAAGGAAAATTAATTGTTTTGCTTGTGGCGTTATCAACATGTTTTTGAAAAGCTGCTTGCATCTTTATATGATCTTCCGGCTTAATATCTAAAGTAGTAACAAAAATCTTTTTTATATCAGCTGGAATTTCTTTAATATCTTGAATACTTCCCTTCCTTGAAATATCCTCAATAAGCTTTTTAGACCAAAAGCCGCGTTCTTTAGCTATTTCTTCAAAAATATAATTAACTTCAATTAACTCTTGATTGCCTAAAACATGCTTTCTAGTATAAGCAATAGCAAAATGTGGTTCAATGGCTGATGAAGCGCCAGCAATAATACCGATTGTCCCAGTTGGAGCAATTGTCGTTACGGTTGCATTTCTAACTTTAGGCATATTCTTTTCATTATAAATACTATCCTTTAAATTAGGAAAAACCCCTCTTTGTTCAGCTAATCCAACTGATGCCTTTCTGCCTTCTTCTTGAATAAATTTCATTATATTTTTACCAATTGTTAAGGCTTTTCTAGAATTATATGGAATCCTTAATCTAATAAGCATATCCGCAAAACCCATTATCCCTAATCCTATTTTTCTATTACCTCTGGTCACTTTCTTTATTTCTTCTAAAGGATAACGATTAACTTCTATAACATTATCTAAAAAATGAACCGCATTAATAGTTGTTTCTTTAAGTTTATCCCAGTCAATTTCCCAAATTTTTGACCGAGCAGTTTTTTTCTTAATCATCTTGCTTAAATTAATACTGCCCAAGTTACAACTTTCGAAAGGCAATAATGGCTGCTCCCCACAATTATGCAATAGAAAACCATTTCCGTCAAATGCATTGATGCCAGGTATTTGAATATCATAAACATCTTTTTCCCCAATAGAAACAATATCTTTAATCGTAGCTATAAATCTTTCTCTAACCATTCTCCTGCTAAACCCTTTAATTAATGAACTTAATTTATTTTGCTTATCTTTGTCACCAAAACCAATTCTTTTATAAAAAGTCACGATATTTTCTCTTGAGATAATGAGTTCATGTTGGGCTTTTACATTATATAGCTTATTACCTCCTTTACCATCAGGAAGATTTTTTTGTCCAGCATTTCTTCTATTAACATGTAATTGTGAAAAAATACCAAATCTCAATAACATACGCTGTACAGCTTTTAATCTTTCTAAATCACTTTGAGCTAACCTTACACTAATTCCATTAACTCGAGTTCCTTGCACTGAACCATCTGCATCGAAAAAACCCTTTAGAAATCCTTTATAAAAATCTGACGAAGCCTTTTCAATTTCAGAGGTAATTTTTTTCTTATTATCCATACCTAATTCTTTTACTAGTTTTTTTAAACAACCTGTTGATAGTCTGTATTCTCCTCTATCTAAAATTAGATTTTGCCATCCTTTAAAGTCAGATCTGTGTGGCATATTTTTAGTATATTTATCAACTAATTTGCGAACACTCTTATCTCCGATATTTTCTCCCCAACTACTTAAAACAACCTTATCTTTTTTAATTGTACCATCTCCTATTAATAGACCTATCAAATATCCCTCTTCACTATTGTATTTACCAGGCCATTGATAGTTTTTATTAACATTAATTATAATTTTATCACCTGGTTTTAATTTTCCAGCTTCTTCCCAATCAGAATTAACTATATATCTGCTCATTCTTTTAACTTTTTTGATTGGATGATTTGCAGTTAAAGATATTTCATAACCTTCTTTGGTTGTTAATTTAAATATTTTTTTAATACCAGTATTAAAAAAACCATTTCCAGAATTAGACCATTCTTTCCCATTTACAATAACTTTAGTTTTTTTACCAATCAATTCCTTAACCTGTCTAGGTCCATCATTAGTCATTATCCAAGAATCATCTGAAATGCAAGGATTAGTACTTTCTATTTCTCCAAGCTTGGGTGTTGGGTTGTCTTCATTGATCCTATCAATAAAAATAACTCCTGGTTCTCCATTCTTCCACGCATAATCAACTATCAAATCAAAAACCTTATTGGCATCCAATTGACCAGAAATTTGGCCGTCTCGAGGACTTATCAAATTATATTTTTTCTTCTTTTTAACAGCGCTCATAAATTCGTCAGTTAAAGCTACGGAAATATTAAAATTATTTAAAACGCCTTCTTCTGATTTGGATGTAATAAATTCCAATATATCAGGATGGTCTACCCTTAAAATACCCATATTAGCGCCTCTTCTTTTACCTCCTTGTTTTATTACTTCTGTAGCAGCATTAAAAACACTCATAAAAGATAGTGGACCAGAAGAAGCTCCTTGAGTTGATTTAATATTATCTCCTCTTGGTCGCAACCGAGAAAAATTAAAACCTGTACCACCACCACTCTTATGAACCAAAGCAGTATTTTTAACTGCTTCAAAAATTTCTTCCATCGAATCACCTACAGGCAGAACAAAACAACCACTAAGTTGCTGGAGTACACCTCCGGCATTCATTAATGTTGGGGAATTAGGTAAGAACTCTAATGAGGCCATCATTTTATAAAATTTTTCACCAATACCAAAAAGCTCATCATCTGAAATTGAGGGATTAAAAAACGACTCAGCTGAAGCAATATTAGCAGCTACTCGCTGAAATAATTGCTGAGGCGTTTCAGTTATTTTTCCTTGTTCATCTTTTTTTAAATATCTTGATTCAAGAACTTTTAAAGCGTTCGGCGTAAGTTTTGTTTTTACATTACGACTCAAAAGCCACCACTTAGCATCTCTTAATTCTTTTCTCTTTTGACGATAAAGACTATATAGCTCCGCAATATCTTTTTGTCCTTCTTTAGCTAATGTTTCAATGACTACATCTTGGAGTTGTTCTACTTTTGGAACATCATCTTTAAAACGTTTATCTAAAATATTAACGACACTATCAGAAATCTTTTTAGCTAAATTTTTATCTTCTTTCTCTCCTGCTTGAAGGGCTTTAAAAATAGCTTCTGCAATCTTAGCTTGATTAAAATCAACAATCCGACCATCTCTTTTTTTAACACTCTGGATATGTTTTATATTCTTTTTAGGCATAAAAAAATTCCTTTGTTTTTTTACCGACATTATTTGACTCTATGCTAATCCCCCTTAATTATTTATATTAATAATATCAACACAAAAAAACAAAGAACACCTCCATTTTACTCTAAATTTAAAAGACAGTCAAATGACTGTCTTTTAAAAAATAACATGTAAATAAATTTACTTCATTTTTCTTCTAATAAAAGCGGGGATGTCCCATTCATTTTCAACTTCTTCAATTGAATCAGCTTTAAATTTAACAGGAGTTTTTTTCTTCTCTCTATTATCTATATTAACAGGAGAAATATCTTGTATTTTTGTTTCGCTTGATTTCTTTAATAAGCTTTCATCAAACCCAGTAGCAATAACGGTAACCTTGATTTCTCCTTTCTTTAATTTGTCATCCATAACCGCTCCGAAAATAACTTTTGCATCTGAATCTATTGACTCAGTTATAACTTTAGCTGCTTCATTTATCTCAGCCATAGCTAGATCTGAACCACCGCTAACATTAAATAACACGCCTTTTGCTCCGTCAATATTAATCTCTAGTAAAGGAGAATTAATAGCTATCTTAGCAGCCTCAACAGCGCGATCTTCTCCAATTGCTCTTCCAATACCCATTAAAGCAGAACCAGTATTTTGCATAATTGCTTTAACATCAGCAAAATCAACATTAACTATTCCTGGAGTAACTATTAAATCTGAAATTCCTTGAACTGCTTGCCTTGAAACATCATCAACTACAGAAAAAGCGTTTAATAATGATGTCTTTTTATCAATAACTGAAAGTAGTTTATCATTAGGAATTAAAATTAAAGTATCAACATTATCTTTAAGGTTAGCTAATCCTTCTTCAGCAATTTGGGCTCTTTGCTTTCCTTCAAAAGCAAAAGGCTTAGTAACGACAGCGACTGTTAGAGCTCCTGAATCTTTTGCGGCTTCAGCAATAATCGGACCTGCTCCAGTGCCTGTTCCGCCTCCTAGTCCATAAGTAATAAAAACCATATCAGAACCCTTAACTACTTCATGAATTTCATCGCGATTCTCTTCAGCTGCTTGTCTTCCTATTTCTGGATTCATTCCAGCTCCTAATCCTTTGGTAAGATTTTTTCCAATATGAACCCTTTCAGGCGCGTTAACATGATGTAAATCTTGCGCATCAGTATTAATAGCGACAAAATCAACTCCATGAATTTTACATGAAATCATTCGGCTAATGGTATTACCTCCACTTCCTCCGACCCCAATAACCTTAATTTTAGCAAATGATTCTACTTCTGGTTTTATTTGAGCCATAATTTTAAAATAAATTATTATAATTAATAACGAGGATCTTTAGAAGACCCTCCTTAATATTCTAAAAATTAACACAAATGGAAAAATAATGCAAGTTTTTACGGTGAAAAATCT
Organism: uncultured Candidatus Saccharibacteria bacterium; assembly: GCA_964621945.1. Lineage (GTDB taxonomy): Bacteria > Patescibacteriota > Minisyncoccia > Portnoybacterales > UBA2143 > JAHJQT01. The sequence continues at coordinate 6,377 of CAZUOI010000011.1, read as the reverse complement.
TTAAACCATTTTTTAATTATCTCAACAGTTGGTCCAACTGATATTTTACGCCGATTTCCACTATTTTTACATTTATCTGCATTCCAGAGAATTAATCCAACAGCTGTTGCAAAAGCAGGGTCATCAACCTCATCAATAACACTTTCTACTTCTAAAGGAAAGCCGACCTGAGCAGGAAGCTTTAAGATACTCTTGGTTAAATCAACCAAACCAGGCATTTTAGCTCCGCCTCCTAAAAGAACAACTCCTGCAGGCAATAATCCTTGACGGTTAATGTTTTTTAATTCTTTATTAACTAATTCTAATGTTTCAACCAAACGAGCTTCAATTATTTTAACAACGTCTGAACGAAGAACAGTTCCTGATTCTTCTAGTCCTAATTTAGATAAATCAATTATTTCTTTTTTATTAATTTCTGAAGAAATAGCTGAGCCATATTCTAATTTTACTTTTTCAGCTAAATCAATACTTCCTCTTAATCCGATAGCAATATCATTTGTAATATGAGAAGAACCAACTGGCAAAACACAACTATGAACAATATTACCTTCTTCGAAAACAGCCATATTAGCCGTTCCTCCACCTAAATCAAGCGCTAATACTCCTAATTCTTTTTGACGCTTATTTAAAGCTGCCTGACTGGCTGCTAACGAGACAGCAATCATCCCATCTTTTTCTAAACCAGCTTCAGAAATACATTTGTATAGATTTTTGATATAAGGAGATATCCCTTCAACAACTAAAGCGTCTATTTCTAGTCTAACACCATTCATTCCTACAGGATCTTTTATATCACTTTGATTATCAACTGAAAAATTACGAGGAATGGTGTGAAAAATTTCTCTGTTTTGAGAAACAGGAATAGTTGAAGCAGCGTTAATAACCCTATCAACATCTTCTTTAGAAACCTCGCCATCAGCCCTTGAAACAGCGATAACGCCTTTTGTTGGTTTAGAAGTAATATGATTGCCACTTATACTAAAAACAACACGATCAATAGAAGTGCCACTATTTCTTTCGGCTTCCTGAATAGATTTAGTAATACTTTTAACCACATCATCAACATCAACTACTATTCCATGACGCAAACCAAAAGAAGGAGCTTGGCCAATACCAATAATCTGTGGACTAGCTTGATCAGCTCTTATTTTGGCCACTATTGTCCTGACAAAACAGGTTCCTATATCTAATCCAGTTATTATTTGCTCTTTTGGCATAATTTATTCAAAATTATATTTTCTACATCCTTCATCTTTTCATGGTCATATCCCAATAGATGAAGCGTACCATGAATCAATAAAATAGTTAGTTCTTTTTCTAAAGAATGATTTAATCGTTTTGCTTGCTTTTTTGCTTGCGGAAAACAAAGAATAATTTCTCCTAATCTCTTAATATTATCAGGCGGATCAATAAATTCAATATCTTTATTTTTTTTTAAACGAGGAAATGCTTTAGCTAAATAAGGAATTACTGATTTATTTTCAAATGACAAAACATCTGTTACACGATTTTTACCACGATACATTTTATTCAACTTTCTTATTCTCCCATCGCC
>CAZUOI010000011.1:0-4722 GCA_964621945.1 uncultured Candidatus Saccharibacteria bacterium | reverse complement strand
AAAACAGTTTTTACAATCTTTTGAAAAAACTTTTCATCTATTTCATTTTGGGTAAAATTGCGAATTTCAAGCATTGTATAAATATTATTTCTTTAATTCTTCCTGAACAATTTTACCAACTATATTTCCATCTGTTTTGCCTTTGAATTGAGGCATAATCGCACCCATGAGCTTACCAGTTTCTTGAGGCCCGCTAATTCCTAATTCTTCTATTTTTTCTTTAACTATTTTTCTAATTTCATCTTCACCCATCTGTTTTGGCATATATTCCATAAGGATTTCCAATTCTTTTTTTTCATTTTCAGCTAAATCTGAACGACCACCTTTTTCATATTGTTCAATAGAATCTTTTCGTTTTTTAACTTCGCTTGAAACCACCTCTATAACTTCTTCATTTGTCAATTTGCTCATCTCATCTAATTTACTTTCTTCTTCGCCTGCTTTACTTAATTTAGCTCTATTATCTTTTTCTCTATTAAACACATACGAAGAAACCATACGTAAAACAGAAAGCCTTAGTGCATCTTTTTCTTGCATGGCTTTTTTTAAATCCTCTTTAATCTTATCTTTGATCATATTTTTATAATTTTTACCTTCTTCTCCATTTTGGTTCTTCTTCTAAAAGACCCATTTTTCTTAATTTTTCTTTCTCTTTTCCGACTTTCACTCGATAGACAGCGCCATCTCTACGTTCTTTTTTAGTTTTATCTTTTTCGTAAAATCTTTCCTTACGCGCCCGAACCAAAACACCGCTTTGTTGAATTCTTCTTGAAAAGCGTCTTAATAACCCTCTAGTTGTTTCTCCTTGTTGTTTTTTAACTTCAATTGACACATAGTTCACCTCCTTTATTTTGAAAAAATAAATTTCATGATTGAATTTTTACTTCTTTTTCTTCTTTAATCAATTCAATTAATCCCTCGACTAATTTTTTTGGATTTGAATTGTAAACAATTTTTCCTGGACCACGATGAGATGTTTCAACAATTTCTTTAATTTTATCAGCCGTGCCTCCACTACCAGTTAAAACACCTATTGGCTTATTATCTTCAAAAGCAATACTAAATTCATTTAAGGTGCCCATTCTTCCACAAATAATGATAACTGCATCTGAAGAACGAGTTAGAATAAGGTTTCTTCCAGAATAATTAAATCCGGTGTAAACAATAACATCATGAAAATCAGTAGGCAAACGATATGATTTTACATGAGCTTTTTCTGAAGCAGCTGGCGAAAAACCTATCACAATACCATTTTCTTCCTTAGTCCCGATGGCTGCCCAATAAGGAATGCCGATTGTTGCTCCCGTAACAAGCACCCCATTATGTTTAGCGATTTCTCTACCCACTTCTTTTGATGATTCCGAAGCGCCCTCAGAACAATGTCCTGTTGCAGCTGCCCCTGAAACACAAATTTTATATTTTAAATAAGTTTTTTGTTCCATCTACTTTAATCTACTATTTTTTTTAGTTTTTGTCAAAGTTACAATTCAACTATTTCGCCCATTTCAGGAACTTGAACAGATAATCCTAAATTATCCTTAATATATTGAGCTAATATATTAGCAGGTTCTTCTTCACCATGACAAACAAATATTTTTTTAGGTCGTTTTGAAGAATCAGGACGTATTGTATTAGAAACCCAAACTATTAAATCCTTTTGATCAGCATGCGATGAATAGCCATTAATGTGTTCTATTTTTGCTTTAATTGGAATAATTTTATCTAAGATTTTAACTTCATTAGCTCCTTCTAAAATTTTCCTGCCAAGAGTGCCTCTTGCTTGGTAAGTAACAATCAAAAGGGTGTTTTTAGGATCTGATAAATAACGCGCTTCGTGGTGTATAATTCTGCCACCTTGAGACATACCCGCTCCAGCAATAATAATTTTAGGCGGAGTAATATCATTAATTTCTTTTGATTCTTTTGTTAATAAAGTGAATTTTAATCCTGGAAATTTAAATATGTCATCGCCTGATTTAACCAATAAATTAGTTTTTTTATTATAGTATTCAGGATATTGTTTATAAACATCTGTTAATTTAATAGCTAAGGGACTATCAACAAAAATAGGGATTTGCGGAATTCTTTTATTCTCAACTAATTCGTTAAAATGATAAAGTAATTGTTGTGTTCTTTCTAGGGCAAAACTTGGAATCATTAGGGTCCCGCCTCGTGCCACTGCTTCTTCGACAATATCTTCAATCATATCCTTGCATTCTTTTTCCTCTTCATTAACTCGATCGCCATAAGTCGACTCAACAATAACATAATCAGCATCTTTAATTATGGCTGGTTCTCTTAAAGTAGATATTTTACTAGAACCTAAGTCTCCTGAAAAAACTATTTTCTTATTATTAGCCATTACTTCAATTGATGCTGATCCTAAAACATGTCCAGCTTCTCTAAAACATACTGAAATTTCTTCATTTAATTTAATTTTTTCATCATATTTAACTGCTCTAAACATTTTCATTATATTCTCAATATGTTCTTCTTCAACCAATGGGATAACTCCCGCTCTTTTTGCTTTTTCACGTAGTATTTTTTGACTATCTTTAAGTATTAAACGGGCAAAATCTTTTGTTGGATTTGTGCTTAAAATTTCACCCTTAAAACCATTTTCAATTAATTTAGGTAATCGTCCAATATGATCTAAATGAGCATGGGTAATTAAAACAAAATCAATTTCTTTAGGCAAATAAGGAAATGGTTCTTCATTTTTCTTTTCTATTTTTCTTCCACCTTGAAAAAGTCCGCAATCAATTAAAATTTTGGAATTATCTGTTTCTAATAAATAGTTAGAACCAGTCACCATTTTAGCAGCACCGTAAAAATGTAATTTCATAACTTAATCTTACCAAAACTCTGCCAAAAAGAAAAGCCGCTTAAAGCGACTTAACTAGAAAATATAATATAAACTTATATATCAAACATACTTATCGGCAATACTGGATGCTGCATAGGAATCTGGTTTAATTTTCGCTTTAAAGCCGTTACCGCGAACCATGCCAACAACTTCTTTAATCATCTCTCTGGTTGGACCATTCTGTCCAACATCAATATGAATTTGAAAATCATAATTAAGCTGATGACCTGATTTTAATAATAATTGTAATTGAGCAAGAATATCTTGGGCTGTTTTTAAAGAAATGGTTACCTCTTCGTAAATTCTATCTCGCAATGTATTATAATCCTTGCCTCCATTAATTTTTCTCCAGAAATAGCGTCCACCCTTACCAATACGATAAACAATAATAGCAGTTACAAAATCTGCTTTTGTGCCGCCATTTCCATTAGAATCAGTTCCGACAATTAAACGATATTTTGCATGAGAATCATTATTAATATAATTGGAAACTTCTTTGGCGACTTTAATTAATTTCATCTTGCCCATTGTCGGGCTTCGAAATATTTCTTTATCTTTTTTTGATTTTAGCTTCATTATTTTGACTGTACTCTATTTTTGGCTTTATAGCAAGATATTTTACTTAAGGAAATAAATAATTTCGTAAATAATTCCGATAATAAAAAACAATATCATAAAATAAACTAAAAGACGAGGTATTGATAGGTTATAAGCTGGCGTTAAATCGCCTTTTATTTTTGCCTTGAGATAAATAAGAATAATAATAATAACATCAATACCAAGCATAACTCCGCCTGTTAAAGCAATAACTGTAATAAAATTATCGAATCCAGCAAGAAAAAGAATTAAAGGAGCTAAACAAGCAATAAGCCAAGCCAAATTTTTTTTCAATCTTAGATCATACCAAAGAATTTTTTTAAGAGTCAGGCTAATAGTTAGAAAAGATGTAAAAACAGTTAAGATGCCAAAAAGCAAGGCCAGCACAATAACTCCGCTTCCTAAAAAACCATTCAATCCAGTAATTGCGTCATCGGAAGTATTTTGTCCAGTAATTCCTAAAATTAGGAATATAAAAAAGAGATATGTTATAGCCGCAATTAAAATTGCTAATAAAATTAGTTTTTTAAGTTTTTTTGGATTCTTAGATAGCATCTCTTTCACCTCTGGGATTAAAGTGGTCCCTGAAAGAGAAAAAAGAATTGCGCCATAAGGCAGAAACAAGTATTTTATATCAAAATTAAATAAATTTTCAATATTAACCACCCAAAATCCTTTATAGAAAATAAAGCCCAGAATAAAGAAAAATAAAATTAATAAGAAAAATTCTACTTTAGCAATACTACTAATCCCAAAATAGGTTAAAATAGCTCCTGCTGAAAAAAAGATTAAAACATAAACAAAATCACTACTTCCAAAGCATGATTGAAGGATAGCTCCTAAAAATCTTCCGCCAATAATTAAATAAGCCAAAATAGCTCCTGTTAATCCTAAGCTACTAGAAATGAAAGCAACTATTTTTGCGCGCTTGCCCAAATATTTTTCAGTATAGCCAGGCAATCGGTGAAGACCTTTTGTTCTTAAAGCTATCTCTCCATAAAAAAGTCCGATTAAAGTAATCACGGCGCCTAATATGAGAAAATAAAAAAGCATTGTCAGAATGCCTACTTTAGCTGTAATATACGGTAAACTAAAAAGGCCCACTCCCATGATTGTGCCTGTTAGAATAGCTAATGCTTGAAAAAAATCACTATTTTTTGATAATTTACTATTCATTTATTTTACCTCCACCCATTAGATGTAAATGGATGTGATCAATAATCTGTCCACCACCACGTCCAACATTGAAAGTTAAACGA
>CAZUOI010000010.1:0-14054 GCA_964621945.1 uncultured Candidatus Saccharibacteria bacterium | reverse complement strand
AGCCAAAATTACCCTGTCCATTAATTAGCGGGTATCTTAATGAAAAATCTTGAGCCATTCTGACTAAAGCATCATAAACAGATGCATCTCCATGAGGATGATACTTTCCAAGAACTTCACCAATAACTGTAGCTGATTTTCTGTGTTTAGCAGAACTCGTCAATCCTAATCCATGCATAGCGTATAAAATACGACGATGAACAGGCTTAAGACCATCACGAACATCAGGCAAAGCACGCGAAATAATTACGCTCATCGCGTAATCAAGATATGATTCTTCCATCTCTTTAGTAATTGAATATTTTTTAATCTGACCTATTTCCATAATGTATTTATTGAGAAAGTGGCAGTCTAGCCGGCTTTACTTCATTTGATCCATTAAGATCATTTATTATTTCATCTTCATTTTCTATCTGAGCTTCTATTTGTTCAAAATTATTTTCTTCTTTTTCAAAAAAAGCGCCGATACTTGCCTTGAAAGCATCTTTTAAAGAAACCATATCATCACTAATATTAATATCTTCTTTTTTATTATCATCTTCAATTGATAGAGAATGTTTAAAAGAAAATCCCCAAACAGAAACAACAAAAAGCATACAAACAAAAACAGATGCCCATAAAAGTTGAATACGGACATAACGAGGCTTTTTTTGAATTTTTTGAATAAAATCAATTAACGACATTTTATTAATTATGGTTTCATAACAACAACTTCCATTGCCTTTTCAAATAAATCTTTCTTTTTCACCGTTAATTTGTCAACTGGTGTTACTCCATTTAATCCCATCTCCTTTAAAAATACCTTAACATCATCTAAGTTCATTTTAAGTCCTGGAAGCTTATAATGGATAGGAATAACAATACTCGGGTCAATTTGATTAACTATTTTTACAGCTCTTTTTGCTCCAATAGTATAATTTCCTCCAACAGGAATCATCAAGATATCAATATTGCCAATTTTTTCTATTTGTTTATCTTCTAGTTTGTCTTGACCTAAATCTCCTAAATGACAAATCCTTATTTTATCAATTTCCATTATATATATAATATTCTGCTCTTTTTTCTCTTTATCATGAAAACTACGACAACCAACTATGCTCACTCCTTTGATTTCATATTCTCCGGGACTGTTAATAATAAATGGCTTGCTTCCTTCCATCCCTGTAATTGATTTTGTGTTATTATGATCATTGTGCTGATGAGAAACAGTTACAATATCCGCACTACAACGAGGCGGATTTAATCCGATTTTTTTATCAAAGGGGTCAGTTATAATAATTAAACGACCTCCTTGATTAGTTATTTTAAAACAAGAATGCCCATACCAATTTATAATCATAAATCTAATATCAACATTTTATCATACATTCAAACTCTTGCCAAGCCAACGATCTTAAGCTATACTTCAATATATTATTTATTAAAAATTAATATTATGACTAAAAAAGAACCAAAAACAATGAAAGAATTGCTTGCCAAAGAGAAAGAGACATCTTCTCTTCCTCAGCCAGGAGATATAGTTGAAGGCAAGATTATAAAGATAAGCAACAATGAACTAGTATTAGAATTAGAGCCTTTTGGCACTGGAGTTATTTATGGAGCTGAATTAAGAGAGAATAAAGATTTGATTAGAGATCTAGAAATTGGTAAGAAGATTTCAGCTTTAGTTTTGAATTCAGAAAATGAAGATAACTATATTGAATTATCCTTAAAAGAAGCAAACTTAGAAAAAGGATGGTCTGAAATTAAGAAAAGAGAAGAGCTAAATGAAACTGTTTCCATTAAAGTGATTGAAGCCAATAAGGGAGGATTAGTCATCAGGTTGTCAGGAATAATAGGATTTCTTCCTGTATCACAGCTTTCATCTGATAATTATCCAAAAGTAGAAGACGGAGATAAGAATAAGATTCTTAAAGAACTTAATAAATTCATAGGCGCAGAAATGAAAGTTAAAATTATTGGATTAGACAAAAGAACAGATAAATTAGTCGTCTCAGAAAAAGCATCTCAAGAAAAAAAATTATACGAGAATTTAAGTAATTATAAAAAGGGAGATATAATTGAAGGGACCGTTACTGCTTTAACTAATTTTGGGGCTTTTGTTAAATTTGATGAGAATATAGAAGGTCTTATCCATATATCTGAAATTGACTGGCAGATAATAGACCATCCAGAACAAATACTCAAAGAGAACGAGAAGGTCAAAGCCCAAATAATTGACATCCGTAATGGACAAGTATCTCTTTCTATTAAAGCGCTTAAAAAAGACCCTTGGAAGAAAATTGAAGAAGATTACAAAAATGGACAGGCGATTAAAGGTAAGGTTATTAAATTTAACCCGTCTGGAGCATTTGTTGAAATAAAGAAAGGGATTTGTGGAATGATTCATCTTTCTGAGTTCTCAAAACAAAATAAAGAGATGAAAGATGTTCTTGAAATAGGAAAAAAATATGATTTTGAAATAATATCATTTATCCCTAAAGCGCATAAAATGATATTAGGAATAAAAAATTAATATGAAGCATTTATTTAAAAATTTAATTATTGCTTTTCTAATATTTCTAGCAATTGCTGGTTTTTTCGCTCTTTCTGATAACTCAGCAGAAAAGGCAGAAGAAATATCTTTAAGTAATTTAGTTGAAGAAATTAATCGGGAAAATGTATCAATCATTACTATTAAAGGAGACAAACTAGAAATTGAATTAAAAGATGATACAAAAAAAGAAACTACAAAAGAAAAAGAGGCCTCCTTAACAGAATCACTAAAAAATTACGGCGTTGATCCAGAAAAATTAAAATTAGTTAATTTAGAAATAAAAGGAGAATCAGGAGCAGCTTTTTGGTTCGGGGCTATCTTGCCCTTCCTTTTCCCTCTGCTTATTATTGGTTTCTTCTTCTGGTTTATATTCAAAGGAGCGCAAAAAGGTCAGATGAAAGCATTTTCATTTGGACGTTCAAAGGCTCGCTTAGTTAATCCAAAAGATGGAAAAAATAAAGTGGGATTTAAAGATGTGGCTGGTCTAAAAGAGGCAAAAGAAGAGTTAAAAGAAATAGTTGAATTCCTTAAAACTCCAAAAAAATTTATTGATTTAGGAGCAAAAATTCCAAAAGGAGTTTTACTTGTTGGAGCACCTGGAACAGGAAAAACACTTTTAGCAAGAGCCGTTGCTAGTGAAGCAAGTGTTCCTTTTTTCAGCGTATCTGGCTCAGAATTTGTTGAAATGTTTGTCGGAGTTGGAAGTTCACGAGTGCGTGATCTTTTCCAAACAGCTAAAAAAAATGCTCCGGCCTTAATCTTTATTGACGAGCTTGACGCGATTGGCAGACAAAGAGGAGCTGGTCTCGGAGGAGGACACGATGAAAGAGAACAAACTCTTAATCAAATACTTGTTGAAATGGATGGCTTTGAAGTAAATACAGGAGTTATTCTTATTAGCGCCACAAACAGACCTGATGTTCTTGATCCAGCCTTACTTCGTCCTGGACGTTTTGACAGAAGAATTACATTAGATTTGCCAGATATTAAAGATAGGAAGAAAATTCTAGAAATTCATTCTATAAATAAGCCTTTTGAAAAAGATGTTGATCTTCAGGAAATTGCTGAGAGAACGCCTGGATTCTCGGGCGCTGATCTAGCTAATCTTGTTAATGAAGCAGCTATTTTAACAGCTAGGAGAAATAAAAAAGTAATAAGCCAAGATGAATTAAGAGAATGTATTGAAAAAGTACTTTTGGGACCTGAGAGAAAAAGCAATATACTTTCTAAAAAAGAAAAGAAAATTACCGCTTATCATGAATCAGGCCATGCCTTAACAGCCGCTTTATTGCCAAATGTTGATCCAGTCCAAAAAATATCAATCATCTCAAGAGGACAAGCCGCTGGTTATACATTAAAATTACCGATAGAAGACAAACATCTTCATACTCGTTCTGAATTTATTGAAGAATTAATTGTTTTATTAGGAGGATATGCCGCAGAAAAACTTGTATTTAAAGATATCACAACTGGTGCTTCAAATGACTTGCAAAGAGCTACTGAATTAGCACGTAAAATTGTAACTAAATATGGCATGAGCGAAAAGTTAGGTCCAAGAACTTTTGGCGGAAAAGAAGAGATGATTTTTCTTGGTAGAGAAATTGCCACAGAAAAAGATTATTCTGAAGAAATTGCTTCTCAAATAGATAAAGAAGTATCAAAATTCACTAACGATGCCTATAAATCAGCTAAAAAACTCCTTACTGATAATAGGAAAAAATTAGAACAAATTGCTCAAGTACTTATTAAAAAAGAAGTTATTGAAAGAAAACAATTTGAAAGATTAATGAAGAAAAAAGTTTAGGAATATAATAGAGAATGTCCGGCATACGCCGGACGCTAAAATTCTTTACAAAATTATAAATTTTGAAAAATTTTGCGGGCGTGTAGCTCAGTGGTTAGAGCATTCGGCTTATATCCGAACGGTCGGGGGTTCGACTCCCTCCACGCCCACCAAGGGCGATTGGCGCAGTTGGTTAGCGCGTCTCGGTGACATCGAGAAGGTCACTGGTTCGAATCCAGTATCGCCCACACATAGAAAAAACGTTCGCGTTAACGAACGTTTTTTTGATTTCATGCCATTATGTTTTACCGTATAAAATACAACGGCACGCCATCTGAAGAAATTAATATTTCATCTCCACATTCATAGAGGGTTTGGGCTACACAGCTGGAAAAATAGCCCTCCGGGATTTCAACTTCATTCCCTTCTTCTACTGTGATGTAGACCGACTCTTGTCCTGATTTATACGAACCTCTAAACTTTATCCTTACTTTTGTTTTGTAAGGAAATGGAACTCCAATCGGAAAATAAAACTTTATATTCCCCTCTTGGAAATTGGCATACAGAGTTGGAGGAATTAGATAAAGCTTATCCAAGTCCTCATTGTTTTCAGCGCTTCCAACATCATTGCCACAACCCAACACCATAACTACCAAACAGAACAAAAACGCAATCTTTTTCATGACTTCCTCCTGTTATAATATTAATAAATATAAAAAGAACCAAATTAACTGGTTCTAATCTAACATCAAATTTACCTTCTGTCAAGCCCATCTTGCTTTTTGGCTTAAATTCTGGTACTTTATAACTAACCCGCCTTCGCTGAAAGCTTCGGCGAGGCGTTTATTTTTCTAATCAAATCAAAGATTTGAAGAAAATTAACGGGGCCGATAGCTCATCTGGTAGAGCGCCACACTTGCACTGTGGAGGTGGCAGGTTCGAGTCCTGTTCGGTCCACCAAAATTATGAAAATTATTTTTGAGAATGAAGATATTATTGTCATTGATAAACCAGCTAATTTAACGGTTCATCCTGTTCATCCAGAACAAAAAGATACTTTAGTTAATGAATTAATCACCCACTATCCAGAAATTAAAAATGTTGGCGAAGATCCATTAAGACCTGGTATTGTTCATAGATTAGACAAAGATACATCAGGATTAATGGTTATAGCTAAAAATAATAAAGTATTTGAGCATCTCAAAAATCAGTTTCAACAAAGAAAAGTAGAAAAAAAATACATAGCTTTAGTTCATGGAAAAGTTAAAGATAAAAAAGGAACAATCACAAAATCAATTAGCTTTTCAAAAAAAGATCATAAAAAAAGAAGCGCTTTATTAGATGAAAAATCAAAAAGAGCCTGGACAGAGTATCAGGTTATAGAGAATTTTGAAAATTATACTTTATTAGAAGTTTCTATAAAAACAGGCCGAACACATCAAATTAGAATACATTTAGCTTCAATAGGACATCCAGTTGCAGGAGATAAGCAATATAAATTTAAGAGACAAATTAATCCAAAAAATCTATCAAGACAATTTTTACACGCTAAATACTTGAAATTTCAGTTACTTGATGGTAAGATAATGGAATTCAAATCAGAACTTCCAGAAGATTTGAAAAACACATTAAAGGAAATTAAAAAACAATGAATAAATTAGACGAATTTAATAAAAAACAATTAAAGAAAGATTTGCTTGAAATTAAATCAGGAGATACTGTTCGCGTCCATCAAAAAATTAAAGAAGGAGATAAGCAAAGAATCCAGATATTTGAAGGGCTTATTATTGCTAAAAAACACGGCAAAGGCATTAACGCGACTATCACAGTAAGGAAAATGAGCAAAGGAATCGGCGTAGAAAGAATTTTTCCGATTCACGCCCCTTTTATTGAAAAAATAGAAATTATTAAAAGACATAAAGTTAGACGTGCTAAACTTTACTATATCCGTCACAAATCAGCTAAAAAAGCTCGGCTCAAAGAGATAAAAAAAGAACCAAGAAAAAAAGAAACTGAAACTAAAGAAATTAAAAAAGAAGTGCCAGCTGAAGAAAAATAAAAGCCCAGGTGGTGGAACTGGTAGACACGCAAGCTTGAGGGGCTTGTGGCCGCAAGGCTGTGCGGGTTCGAGTCCCGCTCTGGGCACATAAAAATACCGGTGTTCGGTATTTTTTATTTATTATCTATATTACTCAATAATCAACTTCTCCCCAATTTTATAAACATCTCCGGCGCCGATGGTGATAATTATATTATCTTTATTGGCATTTTTTTTGAGATATTTAACTATATCTTTAAAATCTGACATGTATTGCACAAAATTATTCTCTTTTTTTATCGCTCTAACTAAATCTTTAGCATGAATACTCTTATCATCTTTTTCTCTTGCCGCGTAAATATCGGTGATAATTATATCATCTACACAATTAAAACTTTTGGCAAAATCATTTAATAAAAGTTTTGTTCTGGAATATAAATGTGGCTGGAATACAGCTATAATTTTTTTATTGGGAAACTTTTCGCAAATAGCTTTTAAAATTGCTTTAACTTCAGTTGGATGATGAGCGTAATCATCGTAAATTAAAGCACCTCGCCAAGCTCCTTTATGCTCAAATCTACGCCATGTTCCAGCATATTTTTTAAGTAATTCTTGTGCTTTTTGTTCTTTAATATTAATTGCTTTAGCAACTACTAAAGCTGCTTTAGCATTTTGTAAATTATGGCTACCAGGTACTTTTAATTTTAATTCTTTCTCTTTTGTATAATCAATTATTTTTGCTTTTATTTTAGAAATTCTTAATGCCTGTTTTGTATTTTTATCTTCAGGATTACAAATAATAAAGCCGTTTTTAGGAACCTTGTTAATCAACTTGGCAAAAGCCTTTTGAATATTTTTAATATTCTTATAATAATCTAGATGATCATTATCAATATTAGTTATAATTAAAATATCTGGGAAAAGATTTAAAAATGATTCTTTGTATTCGCAAGCCTCAACTATAAAGAATTTTGATTTACCCATAATAAAATTATTATTTTGTGTGCCAACCACAACCATAGGATCCTTTTTTGCAGCAATCAGTATATCAGCAACCATAGATGTAGTTGTCGTTTTCCCGTGGGTACCTGATATTGCTATTGTGTATTTTTCTTTGGAAATTAATCCCAAAGCCTCGGGATAAGAATATATTGAGATTCCCAACTTTTTGGCTTGAATTAATTCAACATTATCATCTGGATTATAGGCTGGAGAGTATATAATCATGTCTATGTTTTTACTAATATTATCTCTTTTATACTCAGCGAAAACTTTTGCTCCCTGTTTTATTAACTCTGAACGAGACTCACATCCAACTAACGCTGTTTCTGTCCCACTCACTTTCTTATCAAGCAAAAGCATCATCCGTGCTAAAGAGGATACTCCGCTCCCACCAATACCAATAAAGTGAACTTTTTTAATTTTTTCAAATAAATTCTGTTTCATTTTAGTTGTTTAACTAATTTTACAAATTGTTCTCCTCTGTCATATTCATTCTTAAAAACTCCAAAACTAGCCGCCCCTGGAGATAAAAGAATAATATCACCTTTTTTCGCAAATTTCTTTGCTTTTTTAAATGCTTTTTTCATATTATCAACAACTTCAATTGGTTTTGTTGAATATGAAATAATTTGATTAGTAGCTGTTCCCTTGATTAGAATTAACGCTTTTACTGTTTTGTTAACAAATTCTGTTATTTTTTTATAATCCAAATCTTTATTATTCCCTCCGGCAATGAGAATAATATTATTCTCATCACTCCTTAACGCTTTCAAGGCAGCCATTAAAGCATCTGGTGTTGTAGAATTCGTATCATTATAATAAGCAATATTTTTAAAATTTCTAACTAATTCAAGCCGGCCCGGTTCTCCCTTATAATTTTCGATTCCTTTTTTAATTGCTATTTTGCTTAGTCCCAAAATTTCTAATGTTTTTATTGCTAAAGAAATGTTTGTTTTATTGTGTTCTCCAATTAAATTAATCTTCCAATTATTAGAAATATAATTCTTTGTTTGAATAATTTTACTTTTGATTTTATTTTTAAATCTTTTCTTTATTTCCCGCTCTGCCTGCTCACTAATAACTAAATAATCATCTCTATTTTGATATTTAAAAATATTTGCTTTGTCATCAAAATAACGTTGCATATCCCCTTTATAATAATTTAAATGATCGGACATAAAATTAGTGAAAACAGAAATATGAGGACTTATTTCTAAATCACCAAATCCTTGCAATTGCCATGAATCAAGCTCCAAAATAACAAAATCGCCTTTTTTTGCTTTTTTAAGCAAAGGCAAAGTGGCAATTCCTTTAATATTTCCACCTAAAAAAACATTCCTATTTTTTAAAGAATGTTTTTTTAATGAATTATAAATTATCTTTGTAACTGTTGATTTGCCACGAGTTCCTGTAATCCCAATAATAGTCGCTAAAGATAATCTTGCAAAAAGTGATGCATCCATTTCTATGGGTATATTATTTTTTTGTGCTTCTTTAATATATACAGAATCTAAAGGAACATTTGCAGCTCTGATAATAAGATCACGATTTTTAAAATCATCTAACTTATGTTCACCTAAAACATATTTAATGTTTTTAAATTTTTTTAATTTATCTAAAGCTAATTTTAATTCTTTTTTATTTTTTAAATCTGTAACAGTTAATTTTACACCTTGCTCAGCTAAAAATTTGACCACGCCTATACCACGGCCTAAGAGCCCAAGCCCCATAACTGTAATTTTCTTATTCTTAAAATACCGCTTATAATCTATTTTTTCTTTCATAAAACTAACACTTACTTATTTTATTATTCTTCTTCTCTAAAAGATTAAAAACAATACTAGCTAATGCGGCTAAGACAAAAACCCATTGAATAGCAAAATAAAATGAAATAAGAATAATTGAAATAACCATTAGAACACGTCCAAATTGAATAGACATTTCTCGTAAAACAGTAAATTCATCTACATAATGTTCTTGGTCAGCTGATATTTCATAAGTTAAAGCGTCAAAGGGCGTTCTAAGAAAAATACAAGTAATACTGTGATAGGCGCCAACAACAAAAATTTGAAAGGCAGTTGAGATAAAAATTTTAACTAGCCATCCAAAAGAATATAAGAGACTTCCCCATTTTAAAACTTTTTCCTTTTTAGCTTTTAAATCTATGTATTTACCTAAGAAGAGTTGAGCGATAACGGAAATAGCGATGATTAAAGTAGAAATAGCGCCAACTTTAAAATAGTTACCATCTAAGAGCTGATAAATAAAAATTGGCCAAACAACTATGCCAACTATATTTTCAGATCCATCAGCCATATAAGCCAAAACAGTTTTTCTTCTTTTTTTTGAAAAAAATTGTTTCCATGTTTCTCTAAATGTCCAAACAAATCTTTCTCTAGTTCTTGGGATTGTTAAATAAGGAATACCAGACGCAAAATAAAGAATAATTGCAATAACAAAAAGAACGTCGAAGTTAAAATAGGTTAAAATAAGGCCAGCTATAAGAGGAATAAATACTCCCAAAACAGAACGCGTTGCTTCAATAACGCTAACTTGCCTGCCTCGTGTTTTTTTGTTGGTAAATTTTGCAAAATTAACATGATAGGGTAGCCAATAAAGCAAACGATAGAAAACAAGAATTAAAAGAGACAGAGGAATTAAATATTTAAAATTATTTTGATCTATAAAATAAAAAATTATATAAAAAATCATTCCAAGAATAACACTGACTCGTAAAGCATTTCTAAACCCAAATTTATTTAAAAATTTTACTCCAAAAGAAACAGTTATTCCATAAAAAAGATATCCCGATCCATAATAAATAACTACTGCTTGAAAATTTTTATCAAAAAGATTATATAAAAAAATAGGCAAAAATATACCCAACATAGCAGAAGCAGTCATAACTATTGTTTTGCCTGTATATAAACGGATAAATCCCTTTGAAAGGGACTTATTAAAATATTTTTTTTCTAAAAACTTAAGCATAGATTTATTATAACAAAAACTGGAGTTTTTTAACAATCTCTGATAAGATATAATTTATAGAAGGGCGATTAACTCAGTGGCTAGAGTGTCTCGTTTACACCGAGAAAGTCGGGGGTTCGAATCCCTCATCGCCCACCATGGGAGAGGTGCTCCGAATGGCAAGGAACCGCTCTCGAAAAGCGGCGTCGCTTTGCGACTTGTGGGTTCGAATCCCACCCTCTCCGCCTTCGCCACGCTGAAGCGTGGCTACGGCGTGACAAAGTCCGCCAGTAGACACGCGAAAGCGGGATAAATATATATTAATCTTATGATTAACTTCTTAATAGACAATCAAATAACTTTTCTTTTTATAACAGCTCTAGTTTTGCTAATAGTTTGGAATGTTTTGTTGAATTTGAAAGTCTGGAATATTAAAAAGAAACTAAAAATCTTTTTTAATGGAAAAAAAGCATCAGATCTAGAAGGTGTGCTTTTTGAGGAAATTAAACGATTAAAAAAGGCAGAAAGTAATATTGTAGAACTTTCTAAAATATCAAAAAATTTAGAGAAAATAACTAAAAAAACTATTCAGAAAGTGAGCGTTATTCGTTTCAACCCATTTAAAGAAACAGGTGGAGATCAAAGTTTCGTTATCGCCATGCTTGATGCAAAAAACAATGGTCTGATACTATCTAGTCTATTTACAAGAGAAGGTACGAGAGTATATACTAAACCAATTGAATCCGGCCAATCAAAATATCCCCTATCAAAAGAAGAAATAGAAGCTCTCAAAAAAGCCGGGGTGAAATAAAAATGTTATTTTAAGCCATATAATGACAGCTAAAACAAAACAACAAAATAATTTTAAATCAAAACCGCCTGTCGTGGTTATTTTAGGACATGTTGATCATGGCAAAACATCTATTCTTGATTATATTCGAAAAAGCAAAATAACTGAAAAAGAATCAGGAGGAATCACCCAACATATTGGGGCTTATCAAATAGATCATAATAATAATAAAATAACCTTTATTGATACGCCAGGACATGAAGCTTTTTCAGCGATGCGCTCGCGTGGCGCTAAAGTAGCTGATATTGCTATTTTAGTTGTAGCCGCTGAAGAAGGAATAAAGCCTCAAACAAAAGAAGCGATTGACCATATAAAAAAGACAGGAATTCCCTTAATTGTTGCTTTAAATAAAATAGATAAAAAAGAAGCTCAACCAGATAAAGTTAAAGGAGAATTAGCTAAGAAAGAAATTATTGTAGAATCTTTAGGTGGACAAATTCCTTCTATTGAGCTTTCAGCTAAAACAGGACAAGGCATTGATGAACTTTTGGAAATGATATTATTAATAGCTGAAATGGAAGAATTGCAAATAGCAGCAAATACGCCCGTCTCAGGAACCATTATTGAATCAAATCATAACAAGCAAAGAGGCGCCACAGCTACTCTATTAATAAAAGAAGGAACATTAAGTAATAAAGATATTATTGGAACTGATTCAGCTTGCGGAAAAATAAAGACCATGGAAGATTTTCAATTAAATCCTATTAAAGAAGCAACTGCATCAATGCCTACTATTGTTACTGGCTTTAGCAAAGTTCCCCAGACCGGAGAAAAATTTTCTGTTTTTGATAATTTAGAACAAGCTCAGGCGAGAATTGAAAAACATAAACCAAAAACTGACTCATCATCTGAAAAAGAAGTTCTTTTGCTTGATCCAGATAAAAAAATTCTTAATATTATTATAAAAGCAGATGTTCAAGGATCAATAGAAGCTATTAAAAAATCTCTTAAAAGCATTCCTGACGATGAAGTTACTTTAAGAATCTTAAAAGCTGAAGCAGGAGATGTTATTGAATCTGATATTAAATTAGCTGAATCAGCTAAAGGTAGAATAATCGGCTTTAGAGTTAAAGCTAGTTCATCTATTCAACAAATAGCTCAACAAAGGAAAATAAAAATTGCTGTTTTTGAAATAATTTATGAACTTATCCAAGCGGTTAGAGAAATGCTTTCTAAGTTATTAGAACCAGAAATAATTAGACATCCTTTAGGAAAATTAAAAGTTCTTGCTTTATTTAAAAAAGAAAAAGACAGACAAGTTATTGGTGGAAAAGTTATTAACGGACAAATCAAAAAAAATGCATTAATTAATGTTATCCGCAATGAAAAAAAAGTAGGACAAGGAAGAATAATTCAGCTTCAAAGAGATAAAAAAGAAATAGAAGAAGTGTCAAAAGATCAAGAATGTGGAATCCTATTCCAAGGAACAACCATCATTGAAGAAAAAGATATTTTAGAATTTTTTAAAGAAGAAAAAAAGAAAAGAGAAATATAGTATTAATAAAATGTCCCAGAGGGTTAAAAAAGTTAACGAACTACTTAGGCATGAAATAAGTCAGTTACTTTTGAAAGAAATTGATTTTTGTGATATGTTAGTAACTATTACAGAAACTGATACATCGCCTGATTTAAGACATGCAAATGTTAAAATCAGTGTTTTACCCCAAGAAAAAAATGAATTAGCAATAGAAATAATTAATAAAAATATTTTTCGGATTCAGCAGAAACTTAACAAAAGATTACATATGAAACCTATTCCTAAAATTAGATTTGAAATTGACAAAGCAGAAATTAAAGCTCAAAGAATTGAAGAATTGCTTTCTAAGAATAAAAAATGATAAAATAATGGTCATGTGGCCGAGTGGCTAGGCAACGGTCTGCAAAACCGTCTACACCGGTTCGAATCCGGTCATGACCTCATAGATGCTCGGGTGGCGGAACTGGTTTACGCGCGACACTTAAAATGTCGTGGGAGCAATCCCATGTGGGTTCGAATCCCACCTCGAGCACAAATAAAAAAGACCTGTAATTAAACAGGTCTTTTTTATGTTGCTAATACTTCAACTTTAAGCTGTCTAGCTCCAAATTGCATTGCTTCCCAGCGAGTATTAAACCAGATATCAATTTTGTGACTATTTCTAATTGCCATTCTATCTTCAACTACAAAGATTTTATCTCCGTACATATCAGGAAAACGAACGTAAGTACCAAAGCTTAAAAAGTTACAAGCGACAATACCATCACGAACATGAGATCCTGAAGCGGTAATAAATGGTGTCGAGTCTGTTTGGTCTGGTGTGCTTGAATAAGCAGTTATAAGAACCAAACGACTTTCAGTTACTACTGGTGTATTTGGATTAGCTGATTGAACTAAAGCCTGTCCATGTAGAGTAACTAATCCATTAACAGGAGATAAATTTATTTCTTCTTGAATTGAATCTGATAAATTATATTGAGAAACAAATGTGTTTGAAACCAAACTAATTAAAGCTAAAGAAGCTGAAATTATTTGATTAATATACATATGTTTGTTTTTAAAGTAAATAAAAAACCCCTTTCAAGGTTTCCTATATACTAACATAGCATACTAAATCTGTCAATAGTGAGCGGGTAGAGGGAGTCGTCCGGCATGCGCCGGACGCCCCGCGAATGCTGGGGCGAACCCATTTCTAAACATTGAGCGGGTAGAGGGAGTCGAACCCTCGTTATCTGATTGGCAACCAGATGTAATAACCACTATACGATACCCGCCTGCGCTTCGCTTCGGCGAGGCAAGCCCGCCTATATTATTTTGATAATCCAATCATCCATCCTTTAATTTTATTAACTAAATTTACATCATTAATATTAATATGTAGAGTTCCATAAGGCAATTGAT
>CAZUOI010000009.1:0-14366 GCA_964621945.1 uncultured Candidatus Saccharibacteria bacterium | reverse complement strand
ACATAAAGATAAAAATCTTTTCTTTCATCTTCTGGAATTCTAACTCTTTCCATAGTCGCTAATTGAATTTTAGTAATAAACATCGCGCCTAAAAGAGAAGAATTATCTTCACCGATTCTTCCTTTAGATACATTAACTAAAAGAATCTTATTATTATCCATTATTTCTGGAATATTAATGGTGCTTTTTGATTGGCCAACAATATTACGAATTAAAGAAGTTGAAAGAAACTGACCAACCTTATTTTGAATTGAAGATATTGCTTCATTCCTGAATTGATCGCGCCAACTTGCGTATTCATTAATCCAAAATGATTTAACAACAGGATCTTTTACATTATTTATAATTTTTTGACGATAATCTTTATCAACTAAAATTCTATTAATACCTAAAAGAGTTGTGCCTGGTGTATCTATAAGGGCTAAGATACAATTATTTAAAATGTATTCCATTCTAGCAGACCAAACATTAGCCCACATTTTAGTAAAGATACCCATTAAGTCAGAAGCTACCAAATGCTTATATTTAGCATCGAGAACTTGCAAAACATTAAAACCAACTGGATGTTCAGTGTCGGCTGGATTAAAATAAATAACATCATTAATTCTGTGCGCTGGAATTTTATCTACAACTTCTTCAACAAATTCACCATGAGGATCAACAATACAAACCCCTCGTCCAGCGTAAATATCTTGCAAAGCCATATTTTGCAAAAGAACAGTTTTTCCTGTTCCAGTTTTTCCGATAACATACATATGCTGACGTCTATCTTTGGTTTTAATCCCAAATTTCGCTTCTTGTCCTCTAAAATTAGTTTTGGCAAATAAATTAATATCGTTCATATGTCCAATCCTATAATTGCTTTTTTATGAGATAAATACTTTTTAGTTATTAAATAAGATTCTTTTAATTTTAACGCTTTAGAAAGTTTTTCAAGTTTTACCAAACTATTAATATCCCCGCAAATTTTTACTTCAAAAGCAGTTTTTTTATTTAAAATAAAATCTATTTCTGGCCCTTTATATTTCTGATAATAATTTAAATCGCCATAATTTCTTAAATTTTGGAAAACAACATTTTCAAAATTTACTCCTGATGGAATTTTACCTAAATAATTAAGAAGTCCTGTATCGCAAAAATAGATCTTTTTTGCTCCCCTCACTTCACTATCAACACTTCGAGAATAAGGAGTAAGTAAAAATATAAAATAGGTTTTTTCTAAAAATCCAAGATAAGAATAAATTGTCTCTCTAGAAAGTCCAAGTTCAGAAGCAATTTTTGTAATTTCAATTTTTGAACCGACACGAGCTGTTAAAAGAAGAATTAAATCTCTTAATTTATTAATTTCTTTAAAATCAGCTAAAGTTTTAACATCTTTTTCAAAATACGACTTAAAAATATCTTCTATCATAGAACTTTTCCTTTTTCTATCATCTTCAACAACTACTGCTGGAAATCCGCCGAACTGTAAATATTCATCATATAACCTATTATATTTTTCGAAAGAAATTTTATTTTTTTTTCCAGCTTTTTGAATAAATTTTTCGAAAAATTTCTTTTCTTTTTTCTTAAAAATCAAAAATTCCTCAAAATCTAAAGGAAAAAGTTCATAAATAATTTTCCTGCCAGCTAATGATTCAGGAAAAAGACCTTTTAAATAAAAACTGCTTGATCCAGTAAGAAAAAACTTAATTTGATAATGGTCATAAAGATATTTTATCGCTTTGACTAAATTAGGAATTAGCTGAATTTCATCTAGAAAAAGATATGCTTTGTCTTTAGAATTAATGCCAAAGTTTTCAAGATTAATTAAAATATTGTCAAAATTTTCCTCCTCAAAAATTTTTTGATTAAGAGGATTTTCTAAATCTAAAAATGTTTTATTATCACTATCAATACAATCAAAGACTGAACGCATTAAAGTTGTTTTGCCTACTTGACGCATTCCTGTGAGTACTGTGATACTCTTGGAATCAATTTCTTTTATTAATTGTTTAAATAATTTTCTTGTATAAATCATCTTTTTTATTAATTATAATCTTTTAATATAAGATGTCAATCACAAACTGACAAATTTATCCTAAATTTGTTGGTTACATCCTTACCCCACCTCCCTATTATAACACCTTTCACAATAAACAATCTCTTTTCTCTCAGGCGCGTAAGTTGTTTGGAATTCATTAGAACAACCTTCTTTCATACATTGTCTTTTCCATAGTTTTAAAGGATTTCTTTGTTTAATTCTTTCTCTATGTCTACAATCAGGACATAGATGTGGTAGAGGAAGATTCATCTTTTTGTAGAACTTAAGTTCTTGAGGTATAATTCTGAAGACATTACTTCCTGCACAGTTAGAAGAGTCGCATTCTATGACTTCCTTTAGTATTGAATCATCTACATCTTTGATGTTATCTGGAAGGTTAGATGCTTTAATTGTTGGTTTGTATTCACTCTTTGGTTTATCATACCAATTGTAACCTTGTTCTATTGCTTCTTCTTTTGTTAGAGGGAAGTATTCATTAGCTATTGTTTCATTGTAGCCAAATGGTGATAGTTCTGGAGGAAAGAACTCTCCATATTTATATATTCTTCCTTTTTTATCTGTATATGGCATATTGTTCATATGATCCTTTATTTTAGGAACTAATTCTTCATATTCTTTCTTTGTATATTGTTTGTTGAGGATGCAGTACTGTTTATGACGGAGGCCGACGCAGGCGAAGAGGTTGGAGGAGGAACCACAGTTAAGACAATATTCTAGTTCTCGACAATCAGGGAAACAATGAAAAGAAAATTTTACATTATTAAGACCTCTTCCACAACCTAAACTCTCATATATTAGTCTTGTATTTATCCCAAGAACAGAATAATCATAACAATCTTGTGTGTTTTCAAAATCAAGAAATTGACAATATCTTAAGTCTTCTCCATCTTTAATACTATATGAATCTTTAATATTTTTAGAATTATATATATCATCACCAACTACATTAACATTCTTACTACCATGTATAAACTTATTTGGATATTTCAGATGTAGTTCTTTTGTTTTTTTATCTAGATCTATTGTTGATTGATAAGAGCCCAAGTTGAATTCTTTAATCTTTTCTTCGTATTCTTTTTTGGCATATTGTTCATTGAAGATATAATATTTTTTATGTTTTAAATTAGTACATCCAAAACAATTTTGACAATTAACTAGATTTTTAGAAAAATATACTTCTTGACAATCCACACAATGAGAAGAAAAGAATGTTTTGTAGCAATTTTCAAGCGCAAATCCTTCATAGCAAAGTTCGGATTTTATTATTCTATAGTTATCATACGAATCCTTAGAGTAACTTAAAATAACACCATATGAAGAATCTTCACTATGAAAACCTCGCGCAATAAGATAACAATTTTTTAAAAAACTAGCATTCATACAATAATCACTATTCACTAAACCTTCTACTGCACGACTTGGCCAAGGAACTTTTTTCATTAATTCTTCTAATTGCTTAAAGAATGGTTTATTAAAATTATATTCTTGACCATATTCCATAGGATCCCATTTGTCAGAATACCAAAAATCAGACTCATAAATTTTTACATCAGCTTTTGATGAAAATATTGAAAAAATTTCTTTTTTAGTTAAATCGTCTGTTTTTTTGAATAATTTCCTTTCATTCCTCCAATTAAACCGTCTTATCATCCTGCATCCAGGACAAAAGGTAGGCGCTGGAACATCCACTTTTTTATAAAATTCAAAATCTTCAGGTTCTATAGTGAACTTGATATTACAATTCTGACAAGTTTTGTTTACCCCGCTCAGCGGGGTTTTAGATTTAAACATAGTTACAATGAATTAAATTCTAGAAAAATCTGACTTAATTAAAAAATCTTTAATATTTATTTGTTTAATTCCTTTATACTCGCCTTTATCTATTATTTCGTCCATAGAAATTACTATTTTAGGACAATTATCTGAAATTGCTAATAGATTACCAAATTCTCTTTCACGATTTTCTTCAGTTATTAAATAAGCAACTTGAATATATAATCTTTCATTCTGTTTTTCACAGACAAAATCAATTTCCTTATTATTAAGCTTGCCAACTGTCACCTTATACCCAGCAATTTGTAAATGTAAAAATACTAAATTTTCTAATATCTTATTAATATCAATTTGCCTATAACCGATAATAGAATGACGCAATCCAAGGTCTTCAAAATAATATTTATCATTAATTTCAAAAATCTTTTTGCCTTGAACATCTGATCTTTGAACTTTAAAAACAAAAAAAGCCTGAACTAAAAAAGACAAATAATCCAAAACTATATTTGGCGAAATATTAATTTTCTGAGATTTTAAAAAATCACTAATTTTTTTAGAAGAAACTAAACTGCCAGTATTATCAGCTAAATATTCAACCAATCTTTCCAAAAAAGAAGTGTTACGAATTTTATGTCTATTAACTACATCTTTAAAAAGAATTGTATTATAAACATTTTTTAAATAATCATAAACAACTGAATCATTTAATTCTAAATTGTGCAAATAGGGCAATCCTCCATATTTTATATATTTCAAAAATGATTTCTGATTATCTTTAAGTTTGTGAAATAATAAGAATTCTGTATAAGACAAACCAAAAACTTCAATTTCAATATAGCGACCGCTTAAATATGTTGCTAATTCACTAGAAAGCAGATTAGCATTACTACCAGTACAATAAATATCATATTTATTAATAGTATTAAAATTCCTTAATGCTTTTTCGAATTGTTTAATATCTTGAATCTCATCAATGAATATATAATTCTTTACTTTTGCTTTAGTATTTCGTTTTATAAAATCTATAAGATTTTGATAATCTTTAATGTCCTTAAATTCATTAAGCTCTTTATTGATATAAATAATATTAGCGTTTTTATGATTTTTTTTAATAACATCCATAAGTTGGAAAAGCAGATAACTTTTACCCACTCTTCTTTGTCCAACAATAACCTTAATAATCCCTTTATCTATAAAGGGATTAATTTTTTCTAAATAATATTTTCTTTTGATATACTTTTTAATCATACTTAAAACTTTTTCGTATTTACTTTATATTTTAAGTATACTTAAAACTTTTTGTGAAGTCAATATTATCTTCACTTCCTTATTATCCAACAGGCAAACCTCTTGGCGGTTCACTTTTCTTAGCTTCTACCTTAGGCGTCAAAGGTGTTTTAACTGGTTCAGCTGGAAAATGAAAAACTGTAGCCAATTCTTCTGTATTTAAAACAAAAGGCTTGCTTCTAATGAAAAACCAATTTAAAATAGGCCAATATTCAAAAAATAAAGGCCTTAACCAAGTATAAAAACCTGAATGATTTACAAAATCTCTTTTCTTATAATCATTAAATACTCTTTTTTTCCTGTAAACATCTCTTATTTTTTTCATCTGAATCCTATAATCAATTCCTGGGCT
The DNA here is from genome assembly GCA_964621945.1 of uncultured Candidatus Saccharibacteria bacterium. Lineage (GTDB taxonomy): Bacteria > Patescibacteriota > Minisyncoccia > Portnoybacterales > UBA2143 > JAHJQT01. Next base: position 8,910 of record CAZUOI010000009.1, on the reverse strand, counting down.
AATATCTCTATTATATCCAAATCCATTTAAATTTTGAGTATTGAACTGTTTATAACAACCCATAATTGCTCTTTTAATAGAACCTCCACGATAATCATCTTTTCGACAGAGATAGACATATCTAATAATAACCTCGTATCCTATTTTAGATATATTTTTCTCTATTGCTTCAACAACCTCTCTTTCTCCTTTAGTCATATTTTTTAAGAGATCAAAATCCTTATTTTTTGATTCTTCTTTTACTTCCATGTCTAATGGATTGCCAGTAACAAATTGATGAGCTACTTCTTTACTAGCATCTTTCCAACCAATAGCTTCTTTCATAAGTATTCCTTGTTTTTTTTCTTCTTTCCTTCCAAGTAATTCATTTATAACTTTTTCACCTTCTTTTTTCCAAGTATCACCAACTGGACGAATTAAGGTTTGAACCCAAATTCGCTCACCTGCCATTATGTTTGTCATTGTTTCTAGCAACGAAGCTACTGGATCAATTCTTTGCTCATCTAAAATAATATCTTTTTCAAAATCAGCATAAGTTCTTATAGGATAAGCATCTTCTTTTAGTAGAACTAACTCTGTCCCCCACAAATCATAATCTTTATTTGGAATATCATCTGGCACTAAATTAACATAATCATCTACTTCAGTAATCTCCGCTTCAGGATACTGCGCGTAAATATTAGATTCCACTAAATTTCTATATCGAGTAATCACTCTAACTAAAAAACGAATTTCTCCTTCATTACTAATTAATTCCAAACTAAAATAGTCAGGAATTATTCCATCTATATTTCTATCTACCCAATGTCCCCATCCTTGAACTCCATGTAATCCAGCAAAAATTTGCTCCATTGCTTTTGGAGTTTTCTTTATGTCTCTTGGAGGAATAATTTCTAATAAAACCCAGTCTTTTTTTTGAGCAGCTTTATCATTGATATGTTTAAACCATAAATCCCTGGCCAAAGCAAAAAGAAACCAGGGAATCCAAATCCACCATAGTGATAATATAAATCCCCCTATAGCGCAAAAAACGTCAAAAGCGTCAGAAACATATCCTAAAAAATTGAACATGAGATTACTTTGCTAATAAATATTTTCCTTGCTCGTCTCTAGTAAAACACTTTCTATTTTGCAAGTTTATAAGGACAGTATTTGGCTTAACTAAACGACTTCCTAAAACTTTTTTTAAAACTTCCTCTTTAGATAAAGGATCATTTTCTTTTAATACTTGAACAATAATATCTTTAACAGTCCCTGGTTGATATCCCCATTCCTTTAGGGCGTACGTTCCTCTGCCGACTAGTATAAAACGGTCATCTTTAATTAATTCATTATGAACTGTTTGGGGCTGAGCTACATTAGTTCCTAAATTAGCTTTATTAATAAATTCTGTTACCTCTCTAAAATGCATTGGATTTTTTCTTTCTTTAAAAACAATGTATGCTTTATCCTTGGCGCCTCGAGGATTTATTTCGGGCCATTTTATTAAACCAAAATAACCAAAATTATTTTGTTGGATTTGCTTAGCAGCATCAATGTAAGAAGATATAATTCTGTCAGATAAATTAGGATCTATTTTTTTAGAACGACTTAAAATATAATTTAGAACAACTGGTTCTTTTTTCTCTTCTAATTTTATAATTAATTGATTAACTAATTTGTCAGCATTACTAATCGCCTCACTAGAATTAGTCCAAACATTGTGAAAATTACCAGACTCAACAAAACGTTGATAGGAATCACCTATGGTTAGAATGTAATAGAGAGATCCCCAATCCTGATTATATGAATCAAAGTTAGTTAAGGAATGAAATAATCTTTCCTCTTTAGCTAGTCCTCCTTCTTTATTTAAAAAATTATCAATTGAATTAAAAGCAGGCTTAAAAACATCAGTTATTTTCTCTTTTTTTAAATCTGAAAAAGCGGCTTCTTCAATTTGCCGAACCCGCTCTCTAGTAATCCCATATTTCTGACCAATCCATTCTAATGTTCTTTTTTGGCCATCATTAATTCCAAAACGCAAACAGATAATATCTTTTGTTCGCTCATTTGAAATATTTTCAAGAGATTTAAAAGCTAATTTTTTGTAATCTAAAGACATATTTTTATTTATAAAATAAGATTAACACATTATTATACGCAAGTCAACTAATTTATTCCTTCTTGTACCAAGCGATAATTAAAGAGCTGGTAATAAAAATTGAAGAATAAGTACCAATAATTATTCCAACTATTAAAGCCAGAGAAAAGTACTTAATACTTTCTCCGCCCAAGAAAAATACCGCTAAAAGGACAAAAAGTGTAGTTAAAGCGGTATTTAAACAACGCGTTAAACTTTGATTAATACTTAAATTAATAACTTCTTTAAAATCAGTCCAATTTGTCTTCAAAAGGTTCTCTCTAACCCTATCGAAGATAACAATACTATTATTAACAGAATATCCCAAAATTGTCAAGAAAGCGGCCACAAATGACAAGCCAATTTCTATTTCTCTGAAATGACAAAAAAATGAGAAAAATCCTAAAGTAATAAAAATATCATGGAATAAAGCGACGATGGCCACTAATCCATATTGCCATGAAGCAATTGGCCGATAAACTTTACGGAAGGCCCAAGCGATATAAATAATAATAACCAACAAAGCTAAGCTAATTGCCCAAATAGATTTTGTTCTTAACTCTTTACCGATTAATGGACCGATTGATTCAAATCTTTCTTCTTTAGGATTACCTAATTTACTAAGAATTTCTTGATGAGTATCTTCATTAACTTCTTTTAAGCGCAAAAGGATACCTCTTTCTCCAATTGGTTGAATATTTATTTGACCTAAATCTAAACTAGAAAGTTTTTCTTGAATTTCTTGATTACTTAATCTTTCTTCCGTATAACTTATTTCCATTAAAGCTCCTCCTGTAAAATCAATACCTAACTTTAATCCCCAAACAATCAAGCTAAACAAACTACCTAAAAGCAGGATAATTGAAATGGTGAAATATATTTTTCTGTGTTTAATAATCTGCATAATTTTTTATCCCCAAAGTTTTTTCCATTCTTCTACTCTTCTGCCAATAAACCATTGAAGAAATGTTTTTGTAACAACAATGGCACTAAGCATACTGACTAAAACTCCAATTCCTAATGTTAAAGCAAATCCCTTAACTAATCCGGTTGCAAAAATAAATAGAATAACACATGTAATTATTGTCGAAATATTTCCGTCACGAATAGCTGGCCAAGCTCGACGAAATCCTTCATCAATACTTCCGCCTAAACTTTTGCCTGATTTAAATTCTTCTTTAAAACGTTCAAAAATAAGGATATTGGCGTCAACGGCCATACCAATAGATAAAATTAATCCGGCAATGCCAGATAAAGTTAAAGTAACTGGAATTAATTTAAAAATAGCTAAAATTAAAACAATATATATTATTAAAGCTAAACTCGCTATTAAGCCAGGCAAACGATAATAGAAGATGATAAATAAGAGAATAGCTATAAATCCAAAAATACCCGCTTTTAATGATCTTTCCAAAGAAATACTTCCTAAACTAGCGCCAATTGTTTGTTGATTAATTAAATGAATTGGCACCGGCAAAGCTCCCGCATTAAGACGCTGAACAAGTTCTTTTGCTTCTTCCATAGAAAAATTTCCAGTAATTTGCGCTTTTCCTCCTGAAATTGCTTCTTGAACAGTTGGCGCGCTAACAACCTCTCCGTCCAAATAAATAGCTATTCGTTTGTTAATATTCTTTCTTGTTAAATCTTCAAAAAGTTTACTTCCTTCACTATCAAATTCCAAACTTACTTGAGCCTGATATGTTTGTTGATCAAATTGCAATTCCGCCCCTTTAAGATAGCGACCAGTTAGAGTGGTTGGGCTAAAAGGCTCTTTTGTTAAAATTATCATTTCTTCTTCAGTTAATTCAATGCCTTCTTGATATTTTTCAAAAATACTTTGTTGCTCATCTAATTCTTCTTGACTCAATTCTATTTCTTCGCGGAAATCTAAGAAAGGCGTTTGACCAATCATTTCAATTGCTTGATGAGCGTCTTTTACTCCAGCTAATTCAACAATTAAACGATGATGAGAGCCAACTTTATTAACTTGAATAACTGGTTCAGCTACTCCAAAAAGATTAACCCTTCTTTCAATAACATCGCGGACTCCCTGCATTGAGTCCGTATAATCTTCTGGGTCAATATCAGATAAATCAGCTTCATAAACTAAATGAGTACCACCTTGTAAATCAAGTCCTAATTTAAAAGGTTTATCTAGAAAATGAGGCATTACTGTAAAACCAACTTTATCATTTAGTAAATCAACTCCTTTATTCCAGACAGTAGGATAATTTAAAAAAGCGGCTAAGATGCCGATTAAAAAAATAGACAAGAGTGTCCAATAGACTTTTCTCCTTCCTACTTTGTAAGTTGATTTTTCTTTGTTGTCCGTAAACATTCCCATTAAATTCAATCTACCTTATTTTATTTCTTTTGTCAAAAGCCCCAACTCCTCCATAATATCTTCTGGAATAGGAATCTCTTTGCCCTTAGGACTAATCCCCGGATAACGCCAAGCAGAAATCATTATTTTTCTTTTTGCTTTTTGCTTGCCCGCCGATGAGGAGGGCTGATACATTAACCAAATTTCACTTGGCCTTTTTGTTCTTTCTCTCTGCATTAAAGCAATTGTATTAGGAGCAATGCCTTCTTCTTTCCTATCATGAACTCTTATAATCCTACGCAATCTTCCTTCACCTAATCCATAATAAAGCATCTTCTTTTTAATATGCAGAGTCCAATAAAATTCTTTTGTATTTTTCGGCTCTTTAAAAAACATTATTCAATAATTTTATGCGTAAAAATTTTCACAATCTTTCTTTTATTCTTATAAGTATAATTATGAATTGTCGGTACCTTCTTTTTATCACGATGACTAATTGCCTTATCTTTACCTAAATAAAATCCAAGATGCTGATGTCTTGATTTTTCTTCCCAAAGAAGAATATTTCCGGGTTTTAATTCTTTTGTTTCTTTCCATCCATTATTAGACATATTCTTAATTAATCCACCAACAACAGCATGAGGAGATATTTCTTGATCTATTAAATTAAAAAGTTTTAAAATACAAGAGACATAATAAGCACATGAAAGTTGACCACCTTTAAGAATATCTTTTTCTTTATTGTTATCTAAAACATAAACATGCCTAAACATTTTACTGTCAGCGCTATTTTTAATAACCGTTAAATAATTTTTGTAAGTTAAAAATTTCATATTTCATCTCAACTCTTGACAGATATATTAATATATGTTAACGTATAAACAACCTAGAACCTTAAAAAGAGGGGGAAGAGAAATGACAGGAATAGAGATTTATAGAAACACAGCTGGAAATGTTTGTCCGTCTGAAATTGGACGAGACATGAATCTTCACTCGAATGGAGAATTTTTTCTCCAAAAAGGAGTTGTTGTCGGCGGAATACTCGGAAACGGAAACGGACTTCTTGCAATCAATCCCGATGCGGGATTAAAAATCCCAATGTATCTGAAGAGAATCCCGGTTGCCTCTCTTCGCCTCCCTTTCTTACACTAAACCAAACCTTCAACGGGGCTAGCCTTTAAAAGCTAGCCCTTATTTTATTTCCCACAGTTAAAGATTAATTTGCGTGATGTATTTTTCAAACATTTTTATCTTCTCACTATCCGATGGATTAAATAAAAACGGTTTAACATCTTTAATTATTTCATCAATTTTAATTTTTTTTACACAATCAAGTAATAGTTTTTTTAACTCCACATTATTGTCTATATTAATTTTCATTTTTAAATATTTATAATTTGGTTTTGTTTTCTGCAATAAAAAAATAACATCAAAAAAATCTCTACCCTTAGCACGTTTACGGTTTAAAATAGCATAAATTTTTTGAGACAACAAAATACTAGATGGAGTTATGTTGATTTGAGTAAATACGTCAAATTTATTTAATATTTTTTTATCTGGCTTATATTTAAAATTATGCGACAATGTATCAATTTGAATCATAATTTTTTCTTCCTCAAAGCCAGATAAATCATTATCAAATAAAATTTTTGGTATTTTAATATAACATCTATAAACGCCTTTAAAAATATTACGAATTTGTGCTTTATATCCTTGTTTAATAAGTCCATTTTCGACCTCTTTTGATAACAGAGTAAACTCTTCTTGAGTTAATCCAAAATTATCAAAATCCAAATCTTCTGAAAAACGAGTATTATTATAAATAATACGCAAAGCAGTTCCTCCTAAAAAAGATAATTTATTTACCACCTTTGAATTAAAAATAATTTCTAGAATTTTATATTGCAAATATTCCCGCAAAATATTTTTTTTAAAAGTGCGTAAATTTTTTGGATAATATTCTTCTATCTGTTTTAAATTAAGCATAATTTAAAAACTTCAAAAACTTTTTAAACCTTTTTTCTAAATTCTTATTATTAAACTCCCTTAAATATCGCTTTAGCTTTTTTTTATTTGTCTTATTAATAAATTCTTCACCATTAAAACGGATTTCGGCAAAATCATTTTCTGTTTCTAAGTTAGAATTTAAATAAAAATAATCAAGTACGGCCTTCTCTATTTCAGCCATTCTAAAACAATGATTTTTATATTTTATAAGTTTATAGCCGAACATTAATTCTGATTTTATATGACGATAAATAAATTCTCCTAAATTATTTTTAAAATTATTTGTTTTTTGTGAAGTAACAGAAGTAATTCCATAAACACTTTCAGGAATCAAACCGTAATAAGAAAAAGCCATTTCTAAAGAAATGTAAGATGGCATATAAATTTTATTTGCAATTAAAAATAAAATTTGTTCATTAATCTCTAGATCAGAAAAAAAATAAAATTCCTTAGTTATTTTTTTGATATATCCAATCGTTTGCCATTCACTTAATCTTTGACTATGAAAATCAGCATCTATCTTTTCAATATCTCTTGTAGAAAAAATCAAAAAATCTTTTAATTGTGTTTTTAGTTCTATAAACCGCATAATTTTTCTTTTCGTTCCGTTTTTTAGGAACGTATAGAATTATATTACCACAATAATGTTATATTTACAATAGATTTTATTTCCCACAGCATTTTTTATATTTCAAACCCGAACCACAAGGGCATGGCGAATTTCTGCCAATCTTATCAGAATTTGAAGAAATACTTTTGCTTGCAGGAGCATTATCTGGCGCTAAAGCTACTTTATAAATCGTATTAACAATTGTTGATTGAATTGAAGCTAATAATTGCTGAAATAATTTAATTCCTTCATTCTTATATTCAATAAGCGGATCTTTCTGTCCATAAGCTCGTAAACGGACGCTATCTCGCAAATAATCCATACTATCTAAATGATCCATCCATAAACTATCAACACTACGCAAAAGAACAAATTTTTCAATTTGACGCATATTTTTTACTTCCATTTCTTTTTCTTTCTTATCATAGGCCTTTTTCGCTAAATCAATTAAATAATCTTTTAGACCCATCTGATTTTTAAATTCTTTTAATTTCTCTTCTAAATTATCAATAAGAAAAATACTTCTCATAACTTCAGATATTTCTTTATAATTCCATGGTTCATGTTGAGTATGAAAATCAACAACTTTCTTAATCTCATCTTCAATCATTTCAAAAATTTCTTCTTTTAAATTATCTTTAGTTAAAATATTCTTTCTCCTTCTATAAATAGCTTCTCTTTGCTTATTAAAAACATCATCATATTCTAGAATATGTTTTCTTGTATCAAAATTATGTCCTTCAATCTTTGCCTGAGCAGAACCAATTGCTTTAGAAACAATCTTATTCTCTATTGGCTGGTCTTCTGGGACCTTCATCATTTCCATCATTGATTTAACCCTATCTCCTCCAAAAATTCGCATTAAATCATCTTCTAAAGAAACAAAGAATTGGCTTGAGCCTGGATCACCTTGTCTACCCGATCTTCCTCTTAATTGATCATCAATCCTTCTTGCTTCATGACGTTCAGTTCCAATAACATGAAGTCCGCCTGCTTTAATCACTTCATCGCCACCTAGGACAATATCAACACCACGTCCAGCCATATTTGTTGCTATGGTCACCGCTCCTTTTCCACCTGCCTCCGAAATAATTTTAGCTTCCTGTTCATGATTCTTAGCATTAAGTAATTGATGAGAAACGCCTTCCTTATTAAGATAAGCTGAAAGTAATTCATTTTTTTCAATTGAAACCGTTCCGACTAAGATTGGCTGACCAATATCATGACGTTTTTTAATTTCTCTAATAATTGCTTGGAATTTTCCTTTTTCATTCTTATAAACACTATCAGGTAAATCTTCTCTAATCATTGTTTTGTTGCTCGGAATAATAATCACTTCTAACTTATATACTTTATGAAATTCTTCAGCTGAAGTTATAGCTGTTCCAGTCATCCCGGACAATTTTGGATACATTCTAAAATAATTCTGAAAAGTAATTGAAGCTAAAGTTCTGCTTTCCTGTTGGACATGAACTTTTTCCTTAGCTTCTAAGGCCTGATGAAGTCCTTCAGAATAACGACGACCAGGCATTAGACGTCCAGTAAATTCATCAATAATAATAACTTGGTTATCTTTGACAATATAATCTCTATCTCTTTTAAATAAAACTTGAGAACGTAAGGCCTGTTCTAAATGATGAACATGACGGATACCTCCTTCTTCATAAATATTTTCCATTCCCAATATTTTCTCTACTTTAGAAATACCTTCTTCTGTTAAAGTAGCTGCTCTAGCTTTTTCATCAATATTATAATCATCATTTTCTTTTAACTGCGGAACAATTTTACTAAATTGTTCATACATTTTAGTTGACTCAGCATCAGGCATTGAAATAATTAAAGGAGTTCTTG
>CAZUOI010000008.1:8667-14672 GCA_964621945.1 uncultured Candidatus Saccharibacteria bacterium | reverse complement strand
ATTATTCTGTTTTGACTAATAAAAATTCAGAAAAAAAATTAACTAAAAAATTAGTTAAAAAGGCTGGACGTGGTTATCGTGGTCAAATTACAACAAGACATAAAGGTGGCGGTCATAAAAGAAAATATCGCTTGATTGATTTCAAAAGATGCGATAAGATAGATATTCCTGCAATAGTTGCTTCTATTGAGTATGATCCTAATAGAAGTTGTTTTATTTCTCTCTTGAATTATAAGGATGGGGAGAAAAGATATATCTTAACTCCGGAAGGACTTAAGATAGGAAAAGAAGTTATTTGTCAGGAAAAAGCTCCTCAAAAAATTGGTAATCGCATGTATTTAAAGAATATTTTACCTGGAACGCAAATCTATAACATAGAATTTTTATCAGGAAAAGGTGGTCAAATGATTCGTTCGGCAGGTAGTTCTGCTCAAATAATGTCCACTGATTCTAGCTATGCGCAGATTAAGTTATCTTCTGGTGAGATAAGAATGGTTAAAGATAATTGTTTTGCAAGTTTAGGCCAATTAAGCAATTCAGAACATGGAATGGTTGTTATTGGAAAAGCAGGTAGAAGTCGCTGGATGGGAAAACGTCCAACAGTTCGTGGTTCAGCTATGAATGCTTGTGATCATCCTCATGGTGGAGGAGAAAATAGACAGTCAATTGGATTAAGAAAAGGCCCTAAAACTCCTTGGGGAAAATTAGCTTACGGAGTTAAAACAAGAAAGAAAAAGAAATATAGTAATAAGTTCATAATTGAACGAAGAAGTAAGAAAAAGAAAAAGAAATAATTATGTCTAGAAGTTTAAAAAAAGGTCCATATGTTGATGAAAAGCTATTAAAAAAAGTAGCTAAAATGAATTCCGGTGATAAAACGGCTATTAAGACATGGGCGCGTAATTGCACAATTACTCCTGAAATGGTTGGTTATACTTTTGGTGTTCATAATGGAAAAGATCATATTCCAGTATTTATTACTGAAGATATGGTTGGTCATAAATTAGGAGAATTTTCACTAACTAGAAAATTTGTTAAGCATGGAGGCAGGATGCAACGAGAACAAGAAGCATCAGTAAGGAAATAAGATTTATTATTATGTTATTTAAAGCCAAATTGAAGCATTTAAGAATATCTCCAAGAAAAGTCAGATTAGTTGCTGGTTTAATTAAAGGATTGCCAGTAAAACAAGCTGAAATTCAGTTAAAATTTTCAACCAAAAGATCAACTGAACCAATCTTAAAGCTTTTAAATTCAGCGGTGGCCAATGCTAAAGAAAATGGTGGCGCCTCAAAAGACAATCTTTTTGTAAGTAACGTAATAGTTGATATCGGACCAACGCTAAAAAGATGGAGAGCAAGAGCAATGGGTAGAGCTTCTTCTATTATGAAGAGGACTAGTCATATTACTTTAATACTGGAACATAAAGGAGAGATAAAATCTAAGAAAGCAAAGCAAAAAGAAAAAATTGAACCGATTAAAGAGATTAAAGAAGATAAAAAAGAACAAACATTATTAGAAGAAGTAGGCAAAAAAGTGGAAGATAAAAAAGATATTACTAAGAAAGATAAGAAAGATCTTCCTCAAAAGCCTTATTCAGCAACATCAAAGTCTAAAAAGAAATTCTTTAGTCGTCAAACATTCGGTAATGCTAAAAAAGTATTTAGAAGAAAAAGTTTTTAATTATATAAAATAACTATGGGAAGAAAAGTCCATCCATTTATATTCCGTCTAGGCTCTGTGACAAATTGGAAGTCGCGGTGGTTTAGTAAGAAGCAATACAGAGAGTTTTTAGAGCAAGATACAAAATTGCGGATCTTTATTATGGAGAAATTAAAGAAAGCTAGTGTTAATTTAATTGAAATAGAACGTTCAGCTAATTCTCTTAATATTATTATTAAAACAGCTCGTCCAGGATTAGTTATTGGAAGAGGTGGCGAAGGAATAGAGAAACTTAAAAATGAAATAAAGAGTCTTTTGCAAAAAAATAGTTCAATACCGCTTAATTACGAAATTCGCTTAGAAGTAGAAGAAGTTAAAGATCCTGATATTCAAGCGACTATTGTTGGTATGGAAATAGCAAGTCAAATAGAGAGACGTTTACCTTACAGAAGAGTAATCAAACAATCCTTGGATAAGATTATGCAGAATAAAAAAGCAAAAGGAGCTAAAATTATGATTAAGGGAAGATTAAATGGAGCTGAAATAGCAAGAAAAGAACATTTGAAAAAGGGAAAGATTCCCTTGCAAACTCTGCGTTCTGAAATTGACTATGCAAGTTCAACTGCATACACTACTTACGGAACAATTGGCATAAAAATTTGGATTTATAAAGGAGAGATCTTTAATTAATTTATCATGTTAACACCCAAAAAAGTAAAACATAGAAAATGGCAAAAAGGCAGAAGAAAAAACAAAGGAAAGGCAACTAGAGGATTTACTATTTCCTTTGGTTCATATGCCTTGAAAGCAATGGAAGCGACTTGGCTTTCTTCCAGACAAATTGAAGCTGCTAGAAGAGCGATGACTAGATATGTTCAGCGTGGAGGAAAAATCTGGATTAGAGTTTTTCCTGATAAGCCAATTACTAAAAAAGGGATAGAAGTTCCCATGGGAGGTGGAAAAGGTAGTGTTGATTCCTATGTCGTTCCTATTAAACCTGGTAGAATAATTTTTGAAATGGATGGCGTCCCTGAAGAAATGGCTAAAGAAGCAATGAGAAAAGCTGGGCATAAGTTACCAATAAAAACAAAATTTATTATCCGATAAATCATTATGAAAGCAAAAGAATTACGTCAGAAAACTGAAAAAGAATTAAATGATCTATTGATTGAAAAAAGCCATAAACTTGGTAAGCTTAAATTTGATTTAGCTTCAAAAAAGCTTAAGAATATAATGCAAATAAAGGAATTACGCAGAGAGATTGCTAGGATAAAGACAATCTTAAAAGATTCTAATATAAAAAATTAATATGAAAGAAAAAAAAGAAGAAATTAAAAAAAAATCAAATTCCGATAAAAAAGGCCGTTTTTTAAAAGGCGTTGTTTTTAGTGATAAGATGGATAAAACAATAACTGTTTTAGTTGATAGGTATAAAAAACATCCTAAATACAAGAAGAGATATAAGGTTAGTAAAAAATACAAAGCACATGATAAAGATAATGAATATAAAAAGGGAGATAAAGTTATTATTCATGAATGTAGACCAATTAGCAAAGAAAAACAGTGGAAAGTAGTAGATAAAGTTAATTAATATGATTCAACCAGGAACAAAATTAAAAGTAGCTGATAATACTGGAGCAAAAATGATTCAGTGTTTTAAGATTTTGGGAGGAACACGTCGACGCTATGCTCAAATTGGAGATGTTGTTGTTGCTTCAGTGAAAATAGCTGAGCCAAGAAAAGTAGTAAAGAAAAAAGATGTTGTTAGGGCGGTCATTGTTCGTCAAAAGAAAGCTTTCCGCAGAAAAGATGGTTCATATATTCGTTTTGATGAAAATGCTGCAGTTATTGTTGAAGGAAAGAATCCTAAAGGCGGTCGTATTTTCGGTCCAGTGCCAAGAGAATTAAAAGAAAAAGGTTTTGATAAAATAGTATCATTAGCTCCTGAAGTTTTATAACATGAAAATAAAAAAAGATGACACAGTTTTAATAATAAGCGGCAAAGATAAAGGGAAAAAAGCAAAAGTCCTCGAGGTTTTTCCTCGTCAAAGAAAAATTTCAGTTGAAGGAGTTAATATAGTTAAAAAACATCGTAAGCCGAAAAGTGAAAAAGAAAAAGGACAAGTTATTGAAATTCCTAAGCCAATTAATGTTTCAAATGTTAAATTTGTATGTCCAAAATGCAGTAAATCAGTTAGGATTGGTTATAAAATAGTTGAAAAGAAGAAATATAGAATTTGCAAAAAATGCGAACAAGAAGTTTAATTTAAAATGAAAAATATAAAAGAAAAATATCAAAAAAAAGCAATTCCGGGGCTCAAAGAAAAATTCGGTTATAAAAATGATTTAGCGGCGCCCAGAATTATTAAAGTTGTAATCAATACTGGCTTTAATCCTGCTAATAAAGATGAAAAAACGCAAAAAGAAATTGCTACTGATTTAAGCGCAATTACTGGACAAAAAGCAGTTTCTTGTAGATCTAAAATATCTGAGGCTGGATTTAAAATAAGAAAAGGAATGATTGTCGGCTTAAAAACAACTTTAAGGGGTTCTAAGATGTACGATTTTTTAGATAGATTAGTAGGTATCGCTTTACCAAGATGTCGTGATTTTCGCGGTTTACCCGAAAAAAATATTGATAAAGAAGGCAATTTGAATATTGGTGTTAAAGAGCATATTGTTTTTCCTGAGATTTCAACCGAAAGCGCTAAAAATATTTTTGGATTTGAAATTTCTGTTACAACAACAGCTAAGACAAAAGAAGAGGGATTAGAACTATTTAAATTATTAGGATTTCCTATTAAGATTGACAAAAAAGAGAAATAGTATATTATTTTTTTATGGCTAAAAAATCTGTTATTGCTAGAGCAAATAAGAAACCAAAATTTTCCTCAAGAATAGTGAGGCGTTGTTTCAATTGCGGCAGAAAAAGAAGTTATTTAAGAAAATTCGGCTTATGTAGAATATGTTTTAGAGAATTAGCTAATAAAGGAGAAATTCCAGGAATAAAAAAATCTTCTTGGTAATATAAATAAGCATTAAATTATGACAGATCCAATTTCTGATATGTTAACTAGAATAAGAAATGCTCAAGCTGTTTTACATAAAACAGTTGTTATTCCTTTTTCTAAATTTAAATTTAGTCTTGCTGGGATTTTAGAGAAAGAAGGATTAATTGGCGAAATATCAACTCAGGGTAGAAAAACTAAAAAAGCTATAAAAATTGAATTAAAGTATGATAATAACAAGCCCGTTATTAGTAGTATTAGAAGAGTAAGTAAACAAGGACAAAGAATTTACATTAAAAAAGATGAATTAAGACCTATTAGACAAGGGTACGGAATCGTGATTATTTCTACATCTCAAGGATTAATGACCAATAATGAAGCTAATAAGAAAGGATTAGGAGGAGAATTAATTTGTGAAGTTTATTAATATGTCAAGAATAGGAAAAAAATCAATTAATATTCCCGATGGCGTTGAATTAAAGATTGAAAACGCAAAAATCACCGTTAAGGGACCTAAGGGTCAATCAGAACAAATAATATCTGATGATTTTGAATTAATTGAAGATAAAGAGAATAAAGAATTAATAATTAAACCAAAAAAAGAATTAAAAAGCAGTTCGGCTTTATGGGGTTTATTTAGAAGTTTAATTTCTAATATGGTCAAAGGAGTAACAGAGGGATTTGAAAAAAAACTAGAAATTAATGGTGTTAGTTACAGAGCGGCTGTTCAGAGTAATAATCTAGTTCTAAATCTAGGACTTTCTCATCCGATTGAAATAAAAGCGCCTGAAGGCATAATTTTTGAAGTAGATAAAAATATTATTACTGTTTTAGGAATAGATAAACAGTTAGTTGGACAAATGGCTGCTAAAATCAGAGAACAAAAAAAACCAGAGCCTTATAAAGGAAAAGGAATTCGATATATTGATGAAGTTATTAAGAGAAAAGCTGGTAAAAAAGCAGTAAGCACGGAATAATTTTATGTTAAAAAAACAAGAAAAACGTCAGCGAAGGCATATTCGCATTAAATCAAGAGTTAAGGGAACTGAAAAGTGTCCGCGACTTTCTGTTTTTCGAAGCAATAAATATATTTATGCTCAATTAATTGATGATTTTAATGGCAAAACTCTAGTTAGCTCAAATGATGTTAAGACTAGTAAAAAGGATAAATTAAATAAAACCGAAAAAGCAAAAGAAATAGGATCTTCACTTGCTAAAAAAGCATTAGCTCAGAAAATAGAAAAAATTATTTTTGATAGAGGGGGATATAAATATCATGGAAGAATTAAAGCCATTGCTGAAGGAGCTCGTCAAGGAGGATTGAAATTTTAATAT
>CAZUOI010000008.1:0-8567 GCA_964621945.1 uncultured Candidatus Saccharibacteria bacterium | reverse complement strand
TATTATGTATATAAGAAAACAACAAGAAAAAAGAGAATATGAACAGAAATTACTTGGCATTGCTCGTGTGGTGCGTGTTGTGGCTGGTGGTCGTCGCTTTAGATTTCGGGCAGTGGTTGTTATTGGTAATAAAAAGGGCAAGGTTGGCGTAGGAGTAAGTAAAGGACAAGATGTCAGTTTAGCTGTTGAGAAAGCCGTAACTAACGCTAAAAAGAATTTAATTGAAGTATCGCTAAAGAATGGTACTATTCCTCATACAACAGAAGCTAAATTTGGAACAGCAAAAATATTACTTAAGCCAGGAATGACAGGAAGAGGCATTGTCGCTGGAGGAGCTGTTCGTGTTATTTGTGATTTAGCTGGTATTGAGAATATTTCAGGAAAGATTTTAGGCAAAACAAAGAATAAATTAAATAATGCTCGTGCCACAATTAAAGCGTTAGAAAAATTAAAGAGTTAATATTTTATTATGCAGATACATCAGCTTAATCTATCATCAAAGAAAAAATCTCGCAAAAGAGTAGGCCGTGGCGGAAAAAAAGGAACCTATTCAGGACGCGGTATGAAAGGACAAAAATCACGTTCCGGAAAAGGTCCGCGGGCTGGTTTTGCTGGTGGAGATACAACTCTATTAAAGAGATTGCCTAAAAAAAGAGGTACTGTTGGCAAAGTTCCAATAAAACGTGGTTCAAAATTGGATCGATTAAGAATTAAGACAGTTATTTTAAATTTAAAAGATCTTAAAGATTTTAAAGATGGAGAAATCGTTTCTCCTAAAAGTTTGTTAAAAAAGAAATTAATTAGTAAAGTCAATAAAAAGATTCCAAAAGTTAAAATATTAGGCGAAGGAGAATTAAAAAAGAAATTAATATTTAAAGGAGTTAGAACATCAAAAAAAGTAGGTTAAATCAATATGAAATGGCTTAATAAAATTATTCAAATTTTTAAAATAAAGGATTTGCGAAAAAAGATATTTTTCGTTTTAATGATTTTAGTTATTTTTAGAATCGCCGCCAATATTCCAATTCCTGGCATAGATGTTGAACGATTAAAACAATTTTTTGAAAATAATCAGTTATTTGGATTGATGAATATTTTTACTGGTGGCGCTATGAGTAATCTGTCAATAATCATGCTTGGCTTAGGCCCCTTTATTACAGCAACAATTATTATGCAGCTTCTAACAATGATTTTTCCTAAATTAGAAGCTATTTATAAAGAGGAAGGAGAAGCTGGACGTCAGAAGTTTAATCAATACGGTCGTATCTTAGCAGTTCCAATGGCTATGTTGCAATCTTATGCTATGTTAACTCTTTTAAGTAGACAGAATATTATCTCTTTTGCTTCTACTTTTCAATGGATTACATCTATTATTGTTGCGACTGCTGGTGCTTTATTCTTAATGTGGCTTGGAGAATTAATATCTGAAAAAGGTATTGGAAATGGAGTTTCTTTATTAATTTTTGCTGGTATTGTTTCAAGTGTTCCTTTATCTATTAGAGAATTGGTAGTCACTTATGATCCCTCTAAAATACCGGCTTATATAGCTTTTTTCATGATTGCCCTGGTTATTATAGCTGGTGTTATTATTATAACTGAAGGTCGGCGTAATATTCCTGTTTCTTACGCTAAGCGTGTTCGTGGCAATAAAATGTATGGTGGCGTCTCTACTTATTTGCCGTTAAATGTTAATCCGGCTGGCGTTATTCCTATTATTTTTGCTTTATCAATTATGCTTTTTCCAGGAGTTATCGCTAATTTTTTAGGAGGCTCAAGTGTTGGTTGGTTAGCTAGTTTTGCTCAATTAGTCGGCCGTCTTTTTGAAAATCCATGGTTTTACGGTGTTGCTTATTTTCTCTTAGTTGTTTTATTCACATATTTTTATACAGCTGTTACTTTTAATCCTAAGAATGTATCTAGTAATTTACAGAAAATGGGAGGATTTGTTCCGGGTATTCGTCCAGGCAAATCAACTACTGATTTTCTTTATTTTATCCTTAACCGTGTTTTACTTTTTGGAGCTGTCTTTTTAGGAACGATTGCTGTTTTGCCTTCAATTGTTCAAGGCGCGACAGGTATAACCGCTTTTGGATTCGTTATTGGAGGAACGGCGTTATTAATTGTTGTTTCTGTTGTTTTAGAAACAATGCGTCAAGTTAACTCTCAATTAACAATGAGGGATTATGAAGGATTATAACCCTAAAATTATAATAATCATTGGACGCTCTGGTTGTGGCAAGGGCACTCAAGCAAAACTCTTAATTAAAGAGTTCGGTTTTAATTATTTAAGTAGCGGTGATTTACTTAGAAAAAAATCACAAGAAAATAATTTTTCAGGCATAAAATTAAAGCAAGTTATGAATAAAGGAGGACTGGTCCCAACTTCTATTATGTTTAGAGTTTGGGCAGAGAAAGTAGAAAAGATGAAAGATGAAATAGATAAAAAAGGCGTAATTATTGATGGCAGTCCAAGATCTCTAATTGAAACTGAATTAATGGATGGAGTTTTTGAGTGGTATCAATGGAATGATATTAAAATTATTTTATTGGATATTTCGGAGGAAGAAGCATTTGGCAGATTAACAAAAAGGAGGATTTGTAAAGATTGTGGTCGTTTAATTCCCTGGGTAGGAGATTTTAAGAATATTGAGAAATGTGATAAATGCGGAGGAGAATTAATATCAAGAGATGATGATAATTTAGAAGCGATTAAAGCTCGTTTGGATTTTTATAAAAAAGATGTTGAGCCAGCAGTTAGTTTTTATAAAGAACAAAATAGATTAATTAAAGTTGATGGTGATCAATCAATAGAAGGTGTTTATTCTGATATTAAAAAAGCAATAAAATAGTTTTATATGGTTTCTATTAAAACTCAAGAAGAAATTGAATTAATGCAAAAAAGCGGTCAGATTCTTGCTAAGATTATGAGAGAATTAAAAGCTAGAGTTGAGCCGGGAATGACTACTAAAGAACTAGATAAGCTTGCTGAAGAGCTTATTTTTAGCTATGGATCAAAACCAGCCTTTAAGGGCTATAATAATTTTCCAGCGTCTTTATGCACTTCAGTCAACGAACAAATTGTTCATGGAGTTCCATCTGATAGGAAATTAATAGAAGGTGATATTTTAAGTTTAGATTTAGGAGTTATTTATAACGGTTTTTGTTCTGATATGGCGGTAACTTTGCCAATCGGCTCAATTGATCCAGAGGTTAATCGTTTAATAAGAACAGTAAAAAAGTCTCTTAAAAGAGCTATTGCTAGAGTTAAACCTGGTAAAACAATTGGAGATATTGGCCATGCTATTCAGAATCATATTGAAAGCCAGGATTTTCAAGTAGTTAAAGAGCTTTGTGGGCATGGAATTGGAAAGTCTGTTCATGAAAAGCCTGATGTGCTTAATTTCGGTAGAAGACATAAGGGATTAAAACTAGAATCTGGAATGGTTTTAGCGATAGAACCAATGGCTGTGATAGGCAGGCCAGGAATAAAAAAAGGCCCCGATGGCTTTTGTTATCAAACAGCTGATAATAGTTTATCAGCCCATTTTGAGCATACCGTGGCCGTAACAGACAAGGGTCCAAGAATATTGACTAAATAATTACTTCTTTTCTTCAATTTCTTTATTAATATTTTCAATAAACTTATTTGTTTTTATAGGGCCGAGATCGCCCTTTTTTCTATCTCTGACAGCAACTGAATCTGCTTTTTCTTCTTTCTCTCCAACAATTAAAAGGTAAGGAATTTTTTGTAATTCGCCATTGCGTATTTTCTTTCCTAAAGTTTCATTATCATTATTTAATTCAGCTCTGATATTTTTTTCAAGAAGCTGTTTTTTTATTTTCTCTCCGTATTTATTGAACTTTTCGCTTACCGGAATAATTTGAGCTTGGATTGGGGATAGCCATACTGGGAAAGCTCCAGCAAAATGTTCAATTAGTAAAGCCATAAGGCGCTCGTAAGAACCCAAGATTGCTCGATGAATCATTACCGGAGGAACTGATTGTCCATTTTTATCAATATACGAAAGTTCGAAACGCTTAGGTGTAGCAAAATCAAGTTGAATAGTAGGGATTTGAATTTCTTTACCTGAAGTATCGTTAAACATAAAATCAAGCTTTGGTCCATAAAGAGCAGCTTCTCCTTCGCGTTTTTTAGCTTTAAGACCTGTTTCATCAGAAATTTCTTTAAGGATTTTTTCGCAAGTATCCCAATCTTTTTTATCTCCAATATATTTTTCTGGATGTTCATAATCTCTAACTGAAAGAGAAACCCAATGTTTATCCCATATACCTAATGGTTTATAGAAATCCTGTACGATTTTTACTAAATTTTTTATTTCTTCTTTTATTTGATCTATTCGGCAAAAAACATGACCATCTTCAATAGTTATTGAATAAACTCTATTCAAGCCACTTATTTCTCCAGGCTTTTCTGCTCTATACATTTTTTCTGATTCCATATAGCGAATAGGTAAATCGCGATAACTTCTTGGCTTGGAAGCATAAATTTGTGTTTGGTGAGGACATAATACAGGCCTTATTACCATTTTGTGTTTGCGTTCAGAAGAAACGCGAAAAAGCTCTTCGCTGAATTTTTTAGCATGGCCAGATAATTCATAAAGAGAGATTTTAGCTAGATGGGGAGTTAATACTTTTTCAAATCCATATTTTACGCAAATTTGCTCAATATGTTTTTTTAATTCATCAATAATAATTACACCTTTTGGAGTAAATAGGGGAAGTCCTGGTCCTACTAAGTCAGAAAAGCAAAATAAATCTAATTCTTTGCCTAATTTACGGTGATCTCTTTTTTGAGCTTCTTCTTGTTGTTTTAAGTAAACTCTTAGTTCTTTCTTAGAAT
The DNA here is from genome assembly GCA_964621945.1 of uncultured Candidatus Saccharibacteria bacterium. Classification (GTDB taxonomy): domain Bacteria; phylum Patescibacteriota; class Minisyncoccia; order Portnoybacterales; family UBA2143; genus JAHJQT01. The sequence goes on along the minus strand of CAZUOI010000008.1, from coordinate 3,706 downwards.
TAAAAGCTACTCCGTAAACTCTTTGAAGCATTTTATTTTTTTCATCGCCTTTCCAATAGGCTCCAGCTAATGAAGTTAGTTTGAAAGAGTCATATCCGAGTTCTTTAGTTGATTTAACGTGAGGTCCCTTACATAAATCAACATAATCTCCTAGAGTGTAAATAGTTATTTTCTCGCCAGAGGCAGATTTTTCTTTGATAAGTTCAAGTTTATAAGGCTGATTCTTGAATATTTTTTTTGCTTCTGCTTTTGATATTTGTTTTTTAACAAATTTTAAATCTTTCTTAATTAATTCTTTCATCTTTTTCTCAATTTTTGGTAAATCCTCAGGTGAGAAAGTCCCGCCTTTGCCCTTCGGGCTACGGCGAGGCAATGCAAAATCATAATAAAAGCCATTCTCAATAGATGGCCCAATAGCAAATTTAACCCCCTTAAATAATTCTTGAACTGCTAATGCCATAACATGAGCAGTTGAATGTCTAATTACTTCGATTTTATTCATAGTTTTATTCTAAAACTTTAACACTATCACAAAGTATTTTCAAGTTTCCATCTCTGTCGCTTAAGCGTCCACCGACCAATACAATTCTCTCTTCTTCCCATGAATCGGTTGTTTTTTCTAAGACATTTGGGAAAACAACAGCTTCAATGCGTCCTGTGATATCTTCTATCTCTACAAAGAGCATTGGTTGTCCAGTTCTAGTATTTATTTTTTTTATCTTATTAATAATTCCTCCTATTCTGATTTTCTGCCCAGCTTGATTTTTAGAAAGCGCGTTACATAAAGTAGCTTTTTTCATTAAATAATTTTTGTAATTATGTAAAGGATGCTCTGAAATGTATAGTCCAAGTAGTTCTTTTTCCCAACCAAGACGTTCTTTCTTGTTAGCAGATACTACTTCTGGAAGACTAAATGAAGGAGTCGCTACTAATGATTCGCTTCCAAACAAGCTTATTTGTCCGTTTTGTTTTGCTTTTTGCGTTTCTCTCGCTATGCTGAGTATTTGTTCCAAAGCTCCTAAAAGCTGATTTCTTTCGCCGAAATCATCAAGGGCTCCGCATTTAATTAAACTTTCTAATGATTTTTTATTTAAATCCTTTGATTCTACTCTTTCAATAAAATCAGATATTGATTTAAACTCTCCATTTTTAATTCTTTCTGCAACAATACTTTGAACGACATTTTGACCTACATTTTTAATTGCTCTTAATCCAAAACCAATAATTTTTTCTCCAACTTTTGTAAAATTATGAAGACTTTTATTTATATTAGGAGGTAAAACTTGAATATCCATTTTTTTACAGTCGTCAATAAGAAAAGCAATTCTTTCAATATCATTTTGTTCAGAAGTTATTAAAGCGGCCATAAATTCAGTAGGATGATGCGCTTTTAAATAAGCTGTTTGATAGCCGATTAAAGCGTAGCAAGTGGAATGACTCTTGTTAAAACCGTACTGAGCAAAAGGCTCTATTGTTTGCCAAATTCTCTTAGCTATCTGAGAATCAATTTCATTATTGATCATTCCTTCAATCATTTTTTCTTTTTGTTCATCTAATAGTTTCTTGATTTTCTTACCAACCGCTTTTCTAAGAACATCGGCTTCGGATAAACTGAAACCTGCTAAATCACGAGCGATACGCATTAATTGTTCTTGATAGACCATAACGCCATAAGTATTTTCTAGAATTGGCTTAAGTTTTGGATGAAGATATTTTACTTCTTTTAAGCCATGTTTGCGGGCAATAAATTCAGGAATAAATTCCATTGGACCTGGACGATAGAGGGCAACCATAGCGATAATATCTTCAAATTGAGTTGGCTTTAATTCTTTTAAGTTTCTCTTCATCCCTCCCGATTCCAATTGGAACACTCCGGTGGTATTAGTTTGCTGAAACAATTTAAATGTTTTTTTATCGTCTAATAATAGTTTTGACAGGTTAATTTCTTTTCCAGTTAATTCTTTAATTTGATTAAGTGTATTTTGAATTACGGTTAATGTTTTTAATCCTAGAAAATCCATTTTTAAAAGTCCAAGGTCTTCAACAGCGTGCATTTCATATTGTGTAACGATAGATTGATCTCCTTGAGCAGGACGTTGACAGGGGACTAAATCATAGAGAGGATCTTTTGTAATAACAACTCCGCAAGCATGTGTAGAAGCATGTCTGATGACTCCCTCTAATTTCATAGCCATATCAATTAAGCTTTTTGTATCCTTGTCTGATTCATAACTTTGATGGAGTTCTGGCGATTCATGAATAGCTTTTTCAAGGTTTGAACCCATGGGAATCATTTTAGCTATTTGATCGCAAAAGCTATATGGATAATCAAGAACTCTTCCCACATCGCGCACAGCTGCTCGCGCTGCCATTGTTCCGAATGTAATAATTTGAGCAACGTGATCTTCACCATATTTCTTAGAAACATATTCAATAACTTCATCACGTCTTGCATCTGCAAAGTCAAGGTCGATGTCTGGCATTGATATTCTTTCGGGGTTTAAAAAACGCTCAAAAAGTAGATCGTATTTTAGTGGATCAACATCAGTTATTCCTAAAAGATAAGCAATTATTGAGCCAGCGGCGCTTCCTCTGCCTGGTCCGCAAACAATATCTTTTGATTTTGCCCAATTAATAAAATCTTGAACAATTAAAAAGTAAGAAGCATATCCTGTTTCTTTAATTACGCCTAATTCGTAATTAAGGCGTTCAGTTATTTCTTTATTGATATCAGAATAGCGTTTTTTTAATCCTTTCTTGCATGAATTTTTTAAAAAATCATCAGGAGTTTGCCCTTTTGGAACTTCAAAATATGGGAGCTGATATTTGCCTAATTCAAATTCAAAATTACATTTTTCTACAATTTTTTGGGTATTTTCAATAGCCTCGGGAGTATCTTTGAAATCTTTAATCATTTGTTTAATCGGCCTTAATGAGAAATCATCAATTTTCATAGTTAATCTGTTTTGGTCACTGATTCTTTTATCGGTTTGAACGCTCATTAGAACATCTTGAGCTTCGGCATCTTCTTCTTTTACATAATGAGTATCATTAGTTGCCACTAAAGGAATATTATGTTTTTTGCTAATTTTAATGAGTGCTTCATTAGCTATCTTTTGTTCTGGAAATCCTGGATGATGCTGTATCTCAAGGTAGAAATCATCTTTGTCAAATATTTCCCTGTATTCAAGAGCCAATTTTTCGGCTTTTTCTAAATTGTTGGAAATAACTGCTTGTGGAATTTCTCCAGCTAAGCAAGCAGACATCCCGATTAATCCTTCGGAATATTCTCTAAGTAAGTCTTTGTCAATTCTTGGTTTGTAATAAAAACCTTCTAAATGCGCTTTAGTAACAAGCTTAACTAAATTCCTATATCCAACCTTATTTTTAATCAAAAGAACTAAATGATTACTTTTAGCATCAATGTTTGGTCTCTTTTGGTGCATGCCATTAGGAGCTAAATATATTTCACATCCCAAGATAGGGCGGATTCCTCTTTTCTTCGCTTTTTGAAAAAATTCAACTAAGCCATGCATGGAGCCATGATCAGTTAAGGCGATTGATGGCATTTTTAATTCCTGACAAGCGTCAAGAAGCTGGTCTATTTTAGCTAGTCCATCCAAAAGAGAGTAATGAGAATGGACATGGAGGTGTGTAAATTTCATAAGATGTTTTTAGTATATCACTTTTATTCTTAATATCAAAT
>CAZUOI010000007.1:0-16485 GCA_964621945.1 uncultured Candidatus Saccharibacteria bacterium | reverse complement strand
GGAAGTTGGCAAGTTGAAAATTGGCAAGAGATAGAGTAGAATTTAAAAATGGATATCTTAAGCGGACTTAATCAAAAACAAAAAGAAGCGGTCGCCATTATCGGGGGACCGGTTTTAGTTATTGCCGGACCTGGCTCTGGGAAAACACGCTGCTTAACTCATAGAGTTGCTTATTTAGTTGAACAAAATATTCCAGCTAATAATATTTTAGCTGTTACTTTTACCAATAAGGCGGCTGAAGAAATGAAGGAGAGAATACAGAGCCTTATTAAATCAAAGCCATATAATCAAATACCAAATATAGGAACATTTCACGCTACTTGTTTGCAAATTTTACGAAAAGAGATAGATAAGTTGTCGCCTATTGGCGAACCAGGAAATTACAAGAAAAATTTTGTTATTTACGATAGAGCTGATCAACTTTCTTTAGTTAAACGCTCAATCCAAGAATTAAATGTCAGTACTGAACAATTTAAACCAAATATGATTCTCTCTATAATCTCGCGAGCTAAAGACGAATTAATTAGTGCTGATTCTTACGAAAGCCAAGCTAAAGAATATTTTCCACAAACAACAGCCAAAATCTATCAAAGCTACCAAAAAGCACTTAAAAAATCAAATGCTTTAGATTTTGATGACTTAATTATGCTGACTGCAAAGATATTCCAAGAGAATCCAGATACTTTAAAAAAATATCAAGATAGATGGCAATACATTCTCGTTGATGAGGCCCACGACACAAATACGGGTCAATATACTTTAACAAATTTACTCGCTCAAAAACATCAAAATCTCTGGATGATTGCAGATCCCGATCAATCGATCTACAGCTGGCGGGGAGCTGATTTTAGAAATGTTCTTAATTTTGAAAAAGATTATCCAAAAGTAAAAATAATTCTTTTAGAAGAAAATTACCGTTCAACTAAAAATATTTTAGAAGCAGGACATCATATTATAAGTAAAAATTCTGAACGCAAAGAAAAAAACCTCTGGACAAATAATCCAACTGGCTCATTAATTAATATGATTCAAACAGATAACGAGAAAGCAGAAGGTAATTTCTTAATTGAAGAAATAAAAAATTTAATTAGAGAAGACGGTCTTAAATTAAGCGATTTTACTGTTCTTTATAGAACCAACGCCCAATCACGCGCTATTGAAGAAGCTTTTTTGAAGGCAAATTTTCCGTATAAAATAATTGGAACCGTCAGATTTTACGAAAGAAAAGAGATAAAAGATATATTATCTTATCTTAAATTTATTTTTAATTCAGACGATTTAGTCAGCTTACAAAGAATTATTAATATTCCTCCTCGTCGCTTAGCTAAATATTCTAAAAGCATAAAAGAATTATATTCACTAAAAGATTGTCCTAAGCCATTAAATGATTTTTATGATTTAATAAACGATTTGAGAAAAACAAGCAAAGAAAAAAATCTTACTGAATTAGTTAATGAAATTATTAAGAAAATTGGTTATGAACAATATATCAAAGAAAGATTTCCACAAACTAGCGAAGAAGGGGAGATGCGTTGGGAAAATATTCAAGAGCTTTTTACGGTAGCTTCAAAATATGATTCATTTAAAAATGGAACTGGCTTAGAAAAGTTTCTTGAAGAGATCACTTTACTAACTAGTCATGATGAAGTTGAAACAAACAAAAATCTGGTCAATCTCATGACAATCCATTGCGCTAAGGGGCTTGAATTTCCAGTTGTCTTTATTGTTGGTTTTGAAGATGGAATTTTTCCTCATTCAAAAAGTCAATTTGACCCTGAACAAATGGAAGAAGAAAGACGACTTTGTTATGTTGGGATAACAAGAGCAAAGCAAAAAGCTTATTTTACCTTTAGCCAACAGCGTCATTTCTGGGGTCAGACCATGGTTAATCCGCCTTCACGTTTTCTAAACGATATCCCCGAACATTTAATTGAATTCAGAGAATATTAATATATGAATAAAACTCAAACTAAAGAATTACTTAGAAAATATAATATTAGACCCAATAAAACAATGGGGCAGAATTTTTTAATTAACGAAAATACACTTAAAAAAATTATAAAAGCTGCTGACTTAAGTAAAGACGATATTGTTCTTGAAGTCGGTCCCGGATTAGGAATTCTTACAAAAGAACTTGCCCAAAAGGCAAGAAAAGTTATCACCATCGAAAAAGATAAAGAAATAGTTGAAGTATTAAAAAAAGAATTAGAGGATTATAAAAATGTTGAGATTATTTGTGGTGATATATTAGAAATTAATCTTGAATTTCTTAAAAATTATAAAGTTGTTGCTAATATCCCCTATTATCTTACCTCACATTTAATACGGATATTATTAGAATTAGAAAATCAACCAAAAGAAATAACTATCCTCATTCAAAAAGAAGTAGCTGAAAGAATTTGTGCTTCACCCCCCAAAATGACTTTATTGGCTATTTCTGTTCAATTTTATACAAGGCCAGAGATTATTTCTTATATCTCAAAAGAAGATTTTTGGCCAGAACCAAAAATAGATTCAGCTATAATGAAAATTACAGATATTAAAAAACCAGAAGATATTAATATTAAAAAATTCTTTAAATTAGTTAAAGCAGGATTTTCTTCTCCAAGAAAACAGTTGGTTAATAATCTATCTAATAAACTAAACATAAATAAAGAAGAAATAAAAACAGCCCTGACTGAATGCAATTTAGACATTCAAGTCAGAGCTGAAAGGTTACAGATTACGGACTGGGTTAAGCTCTTAGAACTCACCAGCCCCGACGACCGTGACCATAAAAATTAGTCCGACCGCCTTCATAAATATATGAGCGATTCTGGCGGATAACAATCTGCCAGTCATAGTGATTATTCCCATAATAACCACTACCATTATAATCACCCCATCCTCTACGTGGCTTGGCGACTTGAAATTCTCTGAACTCGGGAGTGCCAACCATTTCCCACCCCCCTTGATTGGGTAAATAGCGCCAGCGTTCTATAAAAATTTGGCGCTTTCCAGGTGGCAAACTGAATTCCATTATCTGCCAGTCAAGGACCTGCGGTGGTCCCTCTGTTGTCTCACCAACTAGAAGGATTTTCTGACCTCCAGCCAATAACCAGACCCTAGGCACATACGGAAATGCCTGGTTTTCAATGCAGCCAAGAGTCAAGTCAGGCCGTGAAAAAGATTCCTTATTTTCCATCCTTTTTGGTACTTTCCCGCCAGCCGGGATCTCTTTTATTAAAACCCTCGGCGTTGTTGGAATCGCGATAGTCGGCGATTCCTGATGAATGCTTCCAACCCCGCAAGAAGTTGCGAAGATTACTAATAAACCCAGATAAACAACAATCATTTTCATTATTACCACCTCCTTAGTATCCAAAGGCCTGCATTAGGGCATGCCCTGGATAATACGTCCTATGAAATTTGAAGCTCCTCTTTTCATAAGGTTTGCATTTAGCCAACCTAATAACCTTGTCGGCATAGACAATTCTTCCGGCAGAATTAAACTTCTCGTTAAACGGATAACCAGTTGTCCTGAACTGAATCGTCTGCATCTTCACTACCCATCCTCTGGCATTCTGATGAAAAACCAATAAAGTATATTGTGCAGGGTATGTTGGAAGTAAAATGGGAACCGTAATCGCCGACGAAGCCACACTGTTCTTATATGGCTGACTCATCGGTGGATCAATTTTAAAATGCTTTAGGGGTGTTTTCACGAAAATAAGTTTACCCCTAATTGTCGGATGAGAAGTGATTAAGCTTCTCTCTGAAAAACTACCCTGAAACAACCAGCACTCTGCCCAGACAGCTGGGCTCTGGTTTACTGGCAAAACTAATCCCGCCTGTGGCGAAGGAATACTTCCTCCAGACCATGTTCCAGTCGGACTCCCTGTAACGGCATGTCTGGCAATTCTTTTCAGTGAACTGGCCGCGCAACAGCCAGAAACAGTAAACATCATCAATAAACTCAAGCAAACAGCAACCTTCATCATCTTTTTCATCTCTTTTCCTCCTCTTCTGAATTGTAGGTTTTTATATCTTTCTATTATTCAATTTACAAAGTAACTATTATCATAATACACTACTTATATTAAAATGTCAAGGTTTAGGTTGTGTGTGGATAACTGATTAAAATAGCGTTTTTATAAAACTTAAAAATGTTGTATAATACTATTAATGAAAACTACAAATACACCAAAAAAATTTACCAAAAAAATTAATATATTCTTGGTCATTTTTATAATACTAATAGGTCTTTTGATTGGCGGTTACGCTCTTCTAAAAAGCAAAAATAGTGAAGCTGATATGCTTGAACAGCTTGCTCAAAATTTTAATATGGAAAATGTAATTGACGATTATGATTTTGATGGATTGGCTGATTGGGAAGAAGAAATACATAAAACAAGTCCAACAAATCCAGATACGGACGGAGATGGATATTTAGATGGAGAAGAAGTTGCTTCTGGATTTGATCCAACTAAAAAAGCGCCTAATGACAAATTACAAGACGAAGCAAGCCAGCAAATAGGAGAAGGGTTAAGCAGACCAGAACCAGGCAATTTAAGCCAAATGATTGGATATATTTTAAGTGGACAATTAAAAGAAGGACAAATGCCGTTAATTAATACCCAAGATGTTAATTCTATAGATCAAAATGTTATGGATGCTATGGACGAAAACATTATGGAAGCAATTCAAAAAGCATCTGTTGGATTTTTATCTGAATTCATTCCTCCTTTTGAAAAAGAAAATTATGAATTTGAACTTACTCAAGAAAATAATTTAACAGCCATTGAAAATTACGCTAAAGAAACAAGCGATAAATTAGGTGTACTTAATTTTTGCGTAGGCAATAATAATACAAAACACGAAATAGAAATTGTTCAAGAAGCTATAGAAACAGGAAATTTTGAATTAATTAACTGCTTAAACAACTCTTATTTACAGGCATATCAAGAAACGTTAAAAGCGCCTGTGCCACTGGACTGGCTTGATATTCATAAAAGAATTCTCTCAACCTATTGGAATTTTCATAAAATTCATCAGCATATTCCAGAATTTGAAAAAGACCCATATAAAGGAATAATAATTTTAAAGAAATATGAACAAACAGGTGATAATCTTATAGAACTATTGCAACAAATAGGCGCTGATTTAGAAAGCCGTAAAAATTAATACATAAATAATGCTTTTTTTTAAAAAACCATTTAATAAAAAATCTACCGCTCTAATTTTAACTATCTGTGTAGTTGCTTCAACAATAATACCTTTTTTGCTTTACCCTCAACAAGCAAAAGGATATATAACAGTTTTTGATGTAATACATACTCCACTTCAACAACTATGGGAAGTTCTTAAGATGGCATGGAGAGCAGCCGTGGAATATCTTGAAGGAATACAAGCATTTATAGCCCAATGGATGCAATCAAAAGAAATACTTAAATGGTTGGTTGGTGTCGCTCTTAATATTCTTTTACATCAAATTTTATCTCAACTTACTAACGATATAGTTAATTGGATACAAAATGGAACAACTCCAAGATTTTTAACAATGGGGCTGGATGACTGGCTGGGAATGGCTGTTGACAATGCTATGGGTAACTTTATAGACCAATATTTGGGAATTGGCTGGCTTTGCGAACCTTTTGATATTGATATAAAGATAGCCTTACTTAAACAATCCACTTTTAAAGAAGAATCTAGATGTTCTATATCTGATATAGTGGCAAATATTGAAGATTTTTATAATGATTTTTCAGTAGGTGGCTGGGAAGGATGGATAAAGCTTACTGAAGGAGGAAATAATGTATACGGCGCTTATTTAATAGCTATGGAAGAAAAAGACAAAATTGCAACTAAGGAAGAAAAAGAACAAGAAGCGGAAATAGCCAGAGGAGCTGGATTTTTTAGTCCAAAAGATTGTGTTTGGTACGATGGTAATGGTAAGCCAATTGATCTTGTAGTTGAATCTAGCGGAAAAAGATATACAGAAACCTATGATGATGTTTATGGAACAGCATCTTTACCTGTAAAATGCCAACCAAGCATGGATCCTATGGCTGAACCATTTGAAACCGATGGTCTTCATAAAGATGGCACCTCAGTTGTTGGACCGTGTTATAAAAAATGTATTTCACACACTCCTGGCAAACAAATAAGCGATACTGTTAGCAAAACAATGAATAGATTTTGGGACACAATTAACGCCCAAATAGGAGCAGCCACAGCTAAAGCAGGTCCTTTATCAATTTATGTTCAAGCAATTCTTACGGCTTTAGTTAATAGAGTCCTTACAGAAGGATATGGCTTATTATTTGCTCAAAATGAAGGTCTTCCAGGATCTGGAGATATTGGCGCAGGAGAAGACATACCAGAAATATTTGACCCAACTGAAATTGCCCAAGATAAAATTGCAATAGGACTTTTAGAAACAAAACTCGATCCTTTAAAAAGCGAATTAAATAAACTACTTAAAGAACAAAAAACAAATCGAGGTATATTAGATCAAACGCTTACGGAATATAAATCAGCTAGTACAACCATTAATCAAATATTAAATTCCTCTACCTGCGATAGCACAACTAAATCCTGGGCGACAAGTCAAAAAACAATCGTAGATAAAGAAATAATAGAAATAGAAGGTAAAATAACAGCTATGGATACTAAAATTGCAAAAACAGAGTCTGCAATAAATAATATTACTATAATAATCATTCCTGCCATTGAAAATTATAATGAGAAATATGAAGAATATGAAAGACAAAGTGATATTGCTGGAGGGCAATATGATCCTAATGATCTTAATGACCCTTTAACAAAAGCTCTAATAGAACTTGACGAAGCAAAAGAAGAACTAATTGAGCAACTTCAAGCTTTATTAACAGATATGAGCGGCTCATACACAGGAGAAACAATTCCTGCGCTAACAGAAGAAATAAGTAATTTTTATATTTCTATTTCTAGAGATTTAATCCCAGCGCTAAAAGCAGAAAGAGGAGACCAAGCTACTCCAGCAGCAGGAACATTATATGCAAAATTAGAAATAGCAAAAGCTCTTAAGGAAACCGCTCAAGAAAAATTAGATTCCTGTGGCGTTAATGTTTTTTATAAGCAGACCGATATTCATACTTATGCTGTAGATATAAATATGTTAAATTTTGCAATTAGTAAATATTAAAGAATAAATGCGTAAATATTTTATAAATTATAAAAAACTTATTCCTTTTATAATTCTGATTATTACAATCAGCTCTTTGGGGGTTTTTGCTTTCGGAGTAGAAGAAGCACAAGCAGTTGATCTTGGCATCGTTGATGGTTTTAAAACTTTACTAGGAGGATTTCTTCTAATGATACAAGAATTATTTGGTAGTTTAGTTACATGGATGGCTGGATTAGCTCAAGGCATCCTTGGTTTTACTGGTTTGCAAAACGCTCAAATGGTTAAGGATGGATGGGGAATTACAAGGGACTTAGCTAATATGTTCTTTGTTTTAATCTTAATGGTTATCGCAATTGCTACTATTTTAAAAGTAGAACCTTATGGCATGAAAACGCTTTTGCCAAAATTGATTATTGCCGCTTTATTAATTAATTTTAGTTTAGTTTTTTGCGGGGCTATTATTGATTCTGCCGGTGTTTTAACTAATTTCTTTATTAAAGATAGTCAAAATTTCTTTGAAAATATTGCTGATGAAATGCAACTGACTAAAATAATGGTTGGCACAGTTCAAAAACCAGCTGAAAGTCAATGGGGATGTAACTACGCAGGATTACCAGATCCAATTTTTAAAAACCAAACAGTATGTAATGTTGCTTGTTTAGCTACTACGGGTAATAATTGTTATGAAGCTAAACCGCCTAAAGTAGATTGGGGAGACATAAAGGGAGATCATTTTTGGAAAGTTATTGCTTCTTTATTCCTTTCAATAATCTTTACCATTATTGCTCTTTTTGTTTTTGCCGCTTTAGCATTTCTTTTATTAATTAGAGTTCTTGTGCTTTGGTTTTTACTGATTTTAGCTCCTATTGCTTGGTTTTTTTGGATTCTGCCAGCCACAAAAAACTTATGGGAAAAATGGTGGCATGCTTTTATTAAATGGGTCTTTTTTGCGCCAGCTGCTATATTTTTTATCTGGTTAAGCGTTAATTCTTGGTTAAAATTCATTAAAGGCAAGGCCCCGATGACTGGCGGAGAAATAATTGAAGGCATGAGCAACGTAGTTAGCAATGGCGTTCTCGAAACAAAAATTATGCCTCAAGTAATGGCGCCAGCAAATTTTATTCAATTTATTTTAGCTTGCGGTATGCTCATCGGTTCACTCATCGTCGCCCAAAAAATAGGCATTTACGGAGCATCCGGAGCAATTAGTATAGCTAAAAGTGCTAGCAAGGGAGTTGGCAAAGGGGTTGGTAGATGGACAGGAAGAAAAGCACAAAGAGCTACTTATAGACCAGTTGATGCAGTCAATAAAGGGCTAGACAAGGCTAGCACATGGGCAAGAAAATCAAAAATTGGACGCTGGACAGGGGCAAGTGCTTTGCTTGGAAAAACAGCTGGAGCAGGAAGAGCTCTTAATGAAAGAGAAAGAGCTGCTTTTAGTAAAGAAGAAGAGAAATATAAAAACCAGAGCAGCGATCATCTTAAACAGGAATTTAAATCAGTTGATGGCAGAGCAAAAGCGGCTATTGCTAAAATTTTAGCCAGCAGAGGCGACCTGAAAGTTAATGACGAGCTTGGATTTACTGAGAAAGATGTTAAAAAATCAATGATGCTTACAAAAAGATATGGGCAAGAAAAAGATCTTGTTTCATCTAGACTTGATTTAGCACCTATAGTTAAAAATATAGATCCTAAAGACATAACAAAAGTTAAAGAAGAAATTAATGAAGCTGTTGGAAAAGTAAAATCAAAAAACGTAGATAAAATTCAAATAGAATCAATAGGAGAACAAGGCACAGAAGCTACGGGAAATCAAAAAATAGTATTTGAATCTTTTGAAAAAGAATTTAAAGTTGGAGGCAAATTAGGTAAATCAGTATTAATCAAAGCAGCTGATGAAAACCCAGCACTTTATAATAGATTAATGAATGATATTATAGGACCAGGATTAAAAGATATGAAAGATGAAATTAAAGAATATTATAATACAACTACTGGGAAAGCAGTAACAGGGAATAAAAAAGAAAAAAGTGATGCAGAATGGGATAAAGCAAATCCAATGTAAAAAATAAATTATGCCAACACCACAACAAATTAAAAATCTACAAGGAATTATTAATCCTTTAATAAAACAAAGGTATCTTAAATATTTTCAATTACCTGAAAATTTACGTAAAATAATATTTAGCGCAGAAACAGCTGATAAAATAAAAAAAATAGCTGAAAAAAATAATCTAGATAGCACTCAAACATGGTCAATGTCATATATTGTTGGCATGGTTTTATTAGGAGAAACAAATATTATTGATTTTTTAAAATCAATTGAGAAAGAATGCGACTTAGAGAGAGAACAGGCGCGCTTGCTTGCCAGAGACATTAACAGTTCCATATTTCTACCAGTAAAAGACGACTTAAAAAAAATACATAAAATTTCAGAATGGCCAAGAGAAAATGAGAACATAAATAAAACGCCTGATATGCCACAGGTTAATGGAAATATAGTTAATCTAAAAGAATAATATGCAATTTAATATTCCTCAATTTATTGAGATAAAAGACAAAATAATCGGACCGCTAACCATGAGACAGTTTCTCTATATCTTAGCCGGCATTGGCGCACTTGCCGCTTTATGGTTTTTTGCAGAATTATGGCTTTTCTTAATTGTCGCTATTCCTGTTGCTGTTTTTTGTTTAATGCTTGCTTTTTATAAATTCAACGGAAGACCATTTATATATTTTGTAGGCTCGGTCATTAATTATTTTCTAAAACCAAGATTATATTTATGGAAAAGAAAAAATAAAACGTAATTAACAAAATATGCTTAATAAAGAAAAATCTGCTTCAATCCAAAAACATATACAAATCAAAGAGATTAAAGATGATGTAATTATTCTTAAGAATAAAGGAATAAGGGCTATTTTAATGGCTACTAGTTTGAATTTTGATTTAAAATCAACTGAAGAGCAAGACGCCCTTATTTATAAATATCAAGATTTTTTAAATTCAATTGACTTCCCAATACAAATTATGATTGCTTCAAGAAAGTTTGATATTGACCCATATATTCAAGCGTTAAAAGAAAAACAAATTGACCAAGAGAATGAACTCTTAAAAATACAGGCCTTAGAATATACTGACTTTATTAAAGGACTCACAGAAATTACCAATATTATGACTGAATCATTTTATGTTGTTATCCCTTATAGCCCGTTCACTGTTCAAAATATGGGAATTTTTAAAAAAGTTTTCAAGGTGAATAAAAAAAAGATAACGAAAGAAATGGAATTTAACGAGCTAAAAAATAATCTTTGGCAAAGAGTTGAATTCGTAGCCACTGGATTACGCGGTATGGGCATTAAAACAGCAGCTTTAAATACAGAAGAATTAGTTGAGTTATTTTATAAACTATATAATCCTAATGCAAAAGAAGAACCGGAATTACAAAAAGCAAAAGAATTAAGAAACCAATAATATGTTATCATTATTTAAAAAAAATAAACCTGTTTCTAATACAGAAAAAAAGCAAAGTCATGATGTAAATCTTGTTGATTTAATTTCTCCAGGCGGATTAAAAATGCACTCTAATTATATACAAATAGGGGAAAAGTACGCCAGAACTATTTTTGTATTCACTTATCCGCAAATTTTAAATACAGCCTGGTTTTCGCCGATTATAACACTTGACCAAGAAATGAATATATCTTTTTTTATTAACCCCATTAACACAAATAAGGTTTTAAAGGAACTTACTAAAAAAAGCGCTCAAATACAATCACAAATATCATTGCAACTTGAAAAAGGCAAGATTCGCGACCCTAAACTTGAAACAGCCGTAGAAAACGTGGAAGATTTGCGAAGTAAACTACAGAAAAACGCTGAAAAACTTTTTAAATTTGGACTTTATATAACTTTTTTCTCTGATTCTCCTGAAAAATTAGATGAGATAGAAAATAAAGTAAGAGCAATGCTGGAAAATCAAATGGTTTATGCTAAACCAGCTGTATTCCAACAAGAACAGGGATTTATTTCAACACTTCCATTAAAAAGTGACAAATTACTTATTCATAATAGCTTAAATACATCTCCCTTATCTTCAGCATTTCCATTCATATCATCTGATTTAACAGACGACAAAGGAGTTCTTTATGGAATAAATAGACACAATAATTCTCTAATTCTTTTTGACCGCTTTAGTCTTGAGAATGCTAATATGGTTGTCTTCGCAAAAAGCGGTTCTGGAAAATCATACTCTGTTAAATTAGAAGTTCTGCGTTCTTTAATGCAGGACACAGAGGTTATTATTGTTGACCCCGAAAAGGAATATAAATATCTAGCAGAAACAGTCGGTGGCGCATTTGTAGATATTTCTTTAACATCAAATAATCATCTTAATCCTTTTGATTTGCCAATACCAGGACCAGACGATAATCCAGCCGATATTCTAAGAAGCAATATTATTAACCTAGTAGGCCTTTTAAGAATGATGTTTGGAGGATTAACTCCTGAAGAAGATTCAATTGTAGATAAAGCCCTTACAGAGACATACGCCGCCAGAGATATTACACCTGAATCTGATTTTAGCAAAGTAACTCCACCATTAATGCAAGATCTTTATGCTATTTTAAAGGGAATGACTGGAGCTGAGAGCCTAGTTAATCGATTAGAAAAATATGTGAATGGAAGCTATGCTATTTTCTTTAATCAACCAACTAATGTTGAATTGGATAGAAAGTTAATAGTTTTTAGCATTAGAGATATGGAAGATGAATTAAGGCCATTAGCTATGTATGTTATTCTCAGATATATCTGGAATATTATACGCTCTAAAAGAAAAAAAAGAATGATGGTTGTTGATGAAGCCTGGATAATGATGCAACACGAAGACGCCGCTTCTTTCCTTTTTGGCATTGCTAAAAGATGTCGTAAATATTATCTCGGATTAACAACAATCACTCAAGACGTATCTGATTTTATGAAATCAAAATACGGAAAACCAATTGTTACCAACTCTTCTTTACAATTATTATTAAAACAGTCTCCAGCTTCAATTGATATAATTAAAGAAACATTTAATTTGACTGAAAGAGAAAAATACATGCTTTTAGAAAGCGCTATTGGCGAAGGAATCTTGTTTGCTGGAAATAAACATGTAGCTATTCAAGTAGTCGCTTCCTATACTGAAGACCAAATTATAACTTCTGACCCAGCCCAACTACTTGAAATAGAAAAAGCTAAGAAAGAATTAGCCGAAGAAGAAGAGAATGAAGAAAAGAAATAAAATTACTATGGCTGATTACACCGAACAATTTAATCAAGAAAGAGCTAAAAATCCAAATACAACAGTTAAGAAGAAAAAAACAGCCCAACCAATTAGTGAAATTAGTGATGTAGAATTTCTTTTAGCTTTTTGTCTAGCCGGTATTAAAGATATACTTGACGGCTTGACTCTAGGAATACTTGGCTGGATAATAAATATTTTTGTTATTATGATTATTGGTTCTTGGATATTATTTCGACTTCATAAATTTCCCACTAAAAAATTTATAACAGCAGCTGTTGGAGATTTTATTCCTCTTGTAAGTATTTTGCCTTTTTGGACTGGATTCATCGCTATAATATTTTTGGAACAAAAAGGATATCTACCTAAATGGGCAAGTAAATTAGCTAAAGGAAAAGTTTAAAAATGATTAACATTAAAAAAATAAATCATCTCTTAATAGTTTTATTAATTACTAGTTGTTGTTTATTTATTGCTGGACTAGTTCAGAGTCAAACACAGCAGATAAATATAACCTTAACATGGTCAACTGATACATATGTCCCAGCGGAATATCAGGGCAAAGCGCTACCAGTTAGAGATAGCAACATTGAAGTAATCGCCAATATTGACAATTCTAGAATTAATTCTGAAAATTTAATTTATAATTGGTTTGTTAATGATTATTTTAAAAAAGAAAGCTCTGGATTAAATAAACAGGTATTAAAATTTAATACAGCAGTAACTACTAATAATAAAAATTCAATCAGATTAGAGATAAGAAACGCTAATGATGCTTTTTTAGGAGTAACTTATTTATCGATAGAAACGCGCCAGCCGGAAATTATTATTCTTGCAAATAAATATGAAATTAAATCAGATCAAGAAGTGCGATTTATTGCTAAACCATATTTCTTTAATATAAATAATATAAATGATTTGGATTATAAATGGGGATCCAATGAACAAAAAGCATCAAAAATAAATGAGAATAATCCAAACATACTCGTATTAAAAATTAATAAATTAACTGAATCAATCAAGCAAAAATTATCAATTTCTGTAGAAAATAAAAATAATAATTTTCAAAGGGCTCAAAAAACAATAGAAATAACATTAATTCCATGAAAAAAATCTTTATTACAACCACACTATTAATAATTACGTTTTTTATTTGTTTACCTTGCTTTACTTCAACTTCAATAGCAGCAACGACGACTGAAGCAGCAGGATACAAAATAGACGTATCTATTCCAGGTGGCCCAATAGCTGGAACAGAAGTTTCTTTAGCAGAATATATTAAATATATTTATATCTTTGGCTTGTCATTAATCGGCATAGCTGCTTTAGGATCATTAGTTTATGGCGGATTTATGTATATGATGTCTGATACTGTTGTTTCAAAAGAAGACGCTAAAAAATATATTTGGGCAGCTATATCTGGTTTACTATTAGGCCTAGCTGCTTTCCTTATTTTAAACACAATAAATCCCGACTTAACATCTTTAGTCCCTCCTGAATTAAATGATTTATCAGAGCTTAAAGAACCTGTACCGCCAACTGACTGTACTGATGATGCAAATGCTTGTAGTGCATGTGAATATTGCGATAAAGTATCAGAAGATAAAAGTGTGTGTAAAGACACTTGCGCAAGTGAATGTTCAAAATGCGAAGGAGATGAATGTGTGCCAAAAGATGATGGTGCTGAATGTAAAGAATATGAAGATGGAACATGTCAAAATGGAGCATGCAAACCTCCTGATAAAGATTGTATGGGAAAAGATGAGTGGGGTTGTACTACTTGGCCTCCAGGATGCTGTGAACCAAATGTATGTTATTTTGACCGATGCGAAGAACCTAAAGATCCTGATTGCATAGAAGGAGGAGGATGTAGACCAGGCACTAACTGCTGTGGAGTATGCTATAAAGGGAAATGTGTTGATTGTTATCCCTTGGGAGCTGATTGCACTGGTGATGGAGAATGTTGTAGTGGAAGTTGCGATGATTCTAACGCCTGCGAAGAACAAATAGGAGCTTAATAAAAAATAAATAATTCAAAAACTATGCCATTAAAAAAAATCTTAATTATTTTAATAATCCTTCTGATAGTCGCTTTAGGAATTTTAGCTATCTATAATTTTTTTATTAAAGAAAATTTAGAATCTAACGAAGAATCAAATAACACAACAAGTGAATATTTAGATAGTAGAATAAAACTTATTTCACAAGAACCAGTTATTGGACCTATTATTGATAATGAGAAAGTTAGATATTATTTAGCTAGTAATGGAAATGTTTTTGAGTCAAATTTTGACGGTTCCAATAAAACACAACTATCCTCAAATAATCTATCGGGGCTCATAAAGGTTCTTTGGTCTAAAAACAAAGATAAAGTTATTACTATCTTTGAAAAAAACTACCTACTTGAAAAATATTTATATGACTACAATACTGATTCTTCAACATTGCTGGATTATAAGATGAGATGGATCACTTGGTCTCCAACACAAGAAAAAATAGCCTATCAATACTATGACTCACAAACAGATGATAATAATATAAGCATAGCTAATTCTGATGGATCTGAATGGGATAATATTCTATCAACAAGAATGAAAAATTTAATTGTTGAATGGCCTGATAAAGATAAAGTAATACTTCGCACAAAACCAAGCGGCTTAGCTCAAAGCGTTATTTACGCAATTGATTTATCTAATAACAATCTTGAAAAGATAATCAAAGAAACATACGGCTTAACCGCTTTATGGTCTCCTTTGGGAGATAAAATTCTTATTTCAGAAACAAATAGTCAAGGAAAAAATTTGAAATTAAAATTAGCTGATTTAAATGAACAAATTATAAAGGAATTAACTTTTACAACCTTGCCCGAAAAATGTGTCTGGAGTCAAGACAATAAAACAATATTTTGCGCAGTCCCTAAAAATATACTCGTATCAGCTGTTTTACCCGATGATTATTATAAAAAAGAAATCTCGTTTTCTGATGAGATTTGGCAAATTAATTTAGAAACTGAAGATATAATTAAAATAAAAGACAATAGCGATTATGATGCAAAAGAACTGCTCTTATCGCCATTTGAAGATTATATCTTATTTATAAACCAGAAAGACAATCTGCTTTATAGTTTAGAGCTATAATCACCCAAAAAATTACTGATAAATCATTTTTCCAATAAGTCGTATCAACTAATCCATGGATTAGGATATAAATTATGGCGTATAATAAAATAAAGCTTAAGATTTTTGGCTTATAATTAATAAAAATAATAATAATAATAAGCCAAATAAATCCTACAAGACCAATTAATCCAGTTTGTAGCCAAAAAGCCAAAAAGATATTATGCGGTTGAGGAACAGCCCATTCTGGATACGGCTCAAAATTAACTTGCTCATCTAAATAATATTTTTGGAACATACCAGGACCAATCCCTATTAAGGAGTGGTCTTTTATTATTTCCCAAGAACTTTGCCAAATAATTAAGCGTGATTCTAGAGAAGGATAAGAAAAATCAAGAAATTCTTGAAACTTATAACTAGAAGCTTGAAAAGAGAAAAATAAAATAATTATTAAAAAGAATAGAAGAATATAGCGCAATTTAATTTTTGAAAATATTAGAACAAAAATTGTAGCGCCTATCAATCCAAACCAGGCCCCGTAAGAATAAGTTAAATAGATAACGGTTATTAATAATAGATAATCAGCAATAAGCAGTGTCTTTAATATCTTATTTTTAACAAAAGAATAGATATAAAAAGATAGAAATAAAACAGGGGATAGAAACATAGATAGATAATTTGGCGAGTTATAAAAAGCTTGCAATCTATTATCGTATGTTAAACTTTCATTAAACCAATAAAATAAAGCGATTAGAGCAACAAAAGAACCAGATAAAACAAAAGCAATAATAATATTTTTAATTTTATTTTTTGTTTTAACGGTATTAATAATAACTATAAAAAAAAGTATTGGCGCCAGAAACCAGGCTTTCCAAATACCAGCGCTAACTTGAATATCCGACGAAAATAAGGTTGAGATAGTAACTCCCAAAAAAATTAATAA
>CAZUOI010000006.1:0-16940 GCA_964621945.1 uncultured Candidatus Saccharibacteria bacterium | reverse complement strand
GCAACATTGTCCCGACTCTTTTTCATTTTTTCCATTGACACCCCTTATTACTCAATAGTATTATTAAGGAAGGAGGTTTTTTTAATTATGTCAGGACATTCCCATTGGTCATCTATAAAACATAAAAAAGGTGCAACAGATTTAAAGCGGGGTAAAATTTTTAGCAAAATATCCCGTCTAATTAGTATTGCATCTAAAGAAAAAGGAGGCGATCCAGAATCAAATCCTAGATTACGCGTAGCTATTGATAAAGCTAAAGAAGCAAATATGCCCAAGGATAAGATTGAACGAGCTATTAAAAAAGGGACTGGACAATTAGATGGTGTTAAAATGGAAGAAATTTTCTATGAAGCATATGGTCCAGCCGGAATAGCTATAATTATTGAAGGAATTACTGATAACAAAAATAGAGCTTTAGCTGAAATTAAACACATCATTAGTCGTTTCGAAGGGAAACTAGCTGAAACAGGTAGTGTTCAATATCTCTTTGATAGAAAAGGAGAAGAATGGATTCCAAAATATCCAATAGAAATAACAGATGAAAAAACTAAAAATCAATTAGAAAAACTTTTTGATGCTTTAGATGATAATGATGATATCCAGGAGATATATAGTAATCTAAAATAATTTTATGATAATTTTAGGAATAGATCCTGGCACAGCTACAACTGGATATGGAATCATTGAAAATGATAATAATCTAAAGATGATTGATTATGGATGCATTACAACAACTACAGATTATTCAACTGCTGAAAGACTCGATATATTAGATAAAGGATTATCAAAAATAATTAAAAAATATAAGCCTAAAAAAATAGCTGTTGAAGATATCTTTTTTTTCAAAAACGTTAAAACAGCTGTAAAAGTAAGCCAAGCCAGAGGAGTTATCTTAGCTAGAATAGCAAAAACTAAAATACCTGTTTTTGAATACACTCCCCTTCAAATTAAACAAGCAGTAACTAGTTATGGTCGAGCTGATAAAAATCAGGTCCAACAAATGGTTAAACTGTTATTAAACTTAAAAGAAATACCAAAACCAGATGATGCGGCTGATGGTTTAGCCGCAGCTATCTGTTGCGCTAACTCAACAAAATAAAATACATTTAAAAAACTATGTCTATAATAACCCAATACATGATTAATCAAGGCGTATCAGAAGAAGCAATTATATTGCTTTTGATGCTACCTATTGTCGCAACAATAATTGCTTTTTCTCGACAAGTTATTGGAATTAAAGGATTTGGCATTTATACGCCTTTAATTATTTCTTTTGCTTTTTTAGCTACTGGATTAAAATACGGCTTAGCTTTTTTTATCATAATCATTCTTGTCGGCACATTAATGAGATTAATTGTTAAACGCTTCAGATTATTATACCTTCCAAGAATGGCAATTGTTATAACAGCTGTTGCCTTATCTATTCTTCTTGTATTTTTTGAAGGAGCTTATTCAGGAAGAAATGGGTTAACAGCTGCATCTATTTTCGCCGTTATAATCATGATTACATTAGTTGAAAAGTTTGTAGCTTCTCAAATTGAAAGAGGTCACAAAGAAGCAATTATTCTTACCATTGAAACCCTCCTCCTCTCTATAATCTGTTATTGGACTGCTATTTGGCCATGGTTAAGAAATCTTGTATTAACATATCCATTTTTAGTTATTCTAGGAACTATTGTTATTAATGTTTTATTAGGCAAATGGACTGGATTAAGAATTTCAGAATACGCACGCTTTAGAAAAGTAATCAAATCCATTGAACCATCTGGTAAAAAATAATTCTTAATATGGTTGATTTTTTAAAAAGATCTAAAAGCTTGTTAGGTATCAATGCTCGAAACCTAACTTATCTACGGCCCTCTAATTCTTTGAGGGCTATTCGTATTGCAGATAATAAGCTTTTGGCTAAAAAAATACTATCAAGAAATGGACTGCCTGTTTTACAGACATATTCAGTAATAAAAAAAATTGAAGAGCTTAAAACATTTGATTGGACAGGTTTACCATCAACATTTACCTTAAAACCGAATAAAGGGTTTGGCGGTGAAGGCATCCTTGTTATATATGGAAAAAAGAAAAAAATACCATATCCTTGGGTTAAAGCAGATAAGAAATTAATTGAAATAAAGAATTTGCAAAATCATATCTTAAATATTTTAGAAGGTAATTTCTCTAGAACAAATCTTCCTGATGTAGCTTTTTTTGAAGAAAGAATTAAACTTTTAAAACTATTTAAACCATATAGTTATCGTGGAATACCAGACATTAGAGTCATTGTCTACAATT
The DNA here is from genome assembly GCA_964621945.1 of uncultured Candidatus Saccharibacteria bacterium. Classification (GTDB taxonomy): domain Bacteria; phylum Patescibacteriota; class Minisyncoccia; order Portnoybacterales; family UBA2143; genus JAHJQT01. The sequence goes on along the minus strand of CAZUOI010000006.1, from coordinate 14,654 downwards.
CAGTCCCAATAATGGCTGAGATGAGATTTCCAACAAAAGAATCAGGTGGAAAGGCAAATCTTCATTTAGGAGGAATTGGAGTTGGTATTGATATGGGAACTGGAATTACTACTTCAGCTATCCAAAATGATAAATTAATTGAATATATTCCAAAGACAAGATTATCATTAAGAGGAATACAAATTCCAGAATGGAAGGAAGTTTTACAATTAGCTATTAATGCTCAGCAATTGACTAAAATAGGATTTCTTGGAATAGATATTGTTATTGATAGAGAAAAAGGACCAATTATTCTAGAACTCAATGCCAGACCTGGTTTATCTATTCAAATTGCTAATTTAGCTCCACTTAATGAAAGATTACAAAGAGTCAAAGGACTTAAAGTAAAAACAGTAGCTAAGGGAGTAAAAATAGCTAAAGATCTTTTCGGCGGAGAAGTTGAAGAAGAATTAGAAGAAATTTCTGGAAGAAAAGTTATTGGAATCAATGAGCCAATTGAAATTTTAGATAAAGAAAAAAACAAACACTCGACTACTGCTAAAATTGATACAGGAGCTTACAGAACAACCTTATGCAAGAGTTTAGCTGAAGAGCTAAGTATTGATAAGGTTATTGGATATAAGAAAGTTAGAGGGTCATTAGGATCTGAAGAAAGACCACTAATCAATTTTTACTTTTATTTAGATAATCGATTAGTAAGCACTGAAGCATTTATAGCTGACAGAGAAGAATTGAAGTACGATATTATAATAGGGAGAAAAGATTTAAAAAGATTCTTAGTTGATCCAGCTAAAAACGTTTTTATGGGAAGGAAAAAATAAAAATAGATGATTATTAAAGATTTAAAAACATTAAAAGAATTATTTAAGGAAATAAAAACACCTATTCTTGGCGTTGGAGTTTATGCTTTTGACCGACTTGGCTTAGAAAAAATTGTATCTAATTATAAAATACTAGTATTGCGCTATAGTTTAGATACCAAATTAATTGAAAAAGATATTGAAATTTTGTCTCTGGAGAAAGGCATGGGAACAAAACATATTAAACAGCCAAGGAATGCTACTACATTAATTGTAAGAAATGAGAAAATAAAAAAATATCTTGAAAAATTCAAAAATCCAGCGCTTTATGTTCATAAGGCCTCTACAAAAATGGAACGATCTTGTGAAGAAAATAATTGGAAATTATTATCTAATCCAACTGAATTTGGTAAAAAACTTTTAGAAAATAAGATAAATTTTAGAAGATTATTAGAAGATATTAATGTAGCAGTTCCTCTTGGTAAAATATCATCTCTCGAAAAACTGCATTACGGTCATTTAATGAATAAATACGGCTTGCCCTTTATAATTCAACACCCCACCAAAGGCGGTGGGAAAGGAACTTTTTTAATAAACAATCAAGAAGATTTTCAAAATACTATTGAAAAATTAAATAGAACTACTGATGATAAAGATCATGAAGAGAAAAAAATTATACCGCCAACTGAAGTTATTGTTACAAAATTTATTCAAGGAAATTCTCCGAGTCTTACTGGATGTGTGACTAAGCATGGAATTTTATCAACAAGTCTTCAACATCAAGTATTAGATATGCCTGAATTATATAATCCAGAAAAAGGTTTTGGACTTTTTTGCGGACACGATTGGACTAGTTCTAATTTTAATGAAGAAATATCCAGACAAGCTTATAAATATACTAAAAAAATTGGTAATTACTTTAAGAAGTTAGGTTATAAAGGGATTTTTGGATTAGATTTTGTTCTTAGTGAAAAAACAAAAAAACTTTATGTTATTGAATGTAATCCACGTATGCTTGGATCTTATCCAACTCTTAATATGGCTCAGATGTTAAATAATGAACCCCCTATTCTTGCTTTTCATATATTAGAACTTCTTGGTGTTGATTATCAAATAGATGTGGAAGAAATAAATAAATTAATGCATCAGAATAAAAAAGGAGCCCAAATGATACTTCATAATTTAAGTGGACATTGGGCAAGAAATAGACATGAATTAAAAGCAGGAATTTATATATTGAAGAATAATAAATTAGAATATTTAAGAGAAGGTTATGATTTAAAACATCTTAAAAATGAAGAAGAATTTTTATTAGCTGATGGTGTTCCATTTAAAAAATCTCATTTTAGTCCCAATAGAAGACTTTGTAGAATATTAACTCTTAATAAGGTTTTAGATGAGGATTGTAAGAATTTAAGTCCATGGGCTAAACAAGTAGCTGAAATAGTTTACAAGGGATTTGGAATAAAACCAGTTAGATTAATCAAAGCAAAAAAACTAATCTCTCCTCATTTTCTAGCAAAAGGATAAAAATTTAATGTTTGGATTAAAAAAATGCGTATTTAAACGCTTTTTTTATTTGCCCCGTTGGCTGAAGAACCTGTTTTAAGGGTTAGTTTTCTTTTTACTTACTATTAAACCTACAATACCAATAATAACCGCTAATACTCCTATTAGTTGTCCTCCGGGACTATCATCAACTCCAGCATATACAAACATAAGTACACCGATTATTATTGCGAGAACAAAGTATAGCATTCTACTTTTCTTCATACTTCTATCTTACTACACAAACAAAAAACCGCCTAGAGATAAACGGTTAGCGGCTCCGCATCTGGCACAAGACATTGTTCTTCGTTGTGCACCCGGGATGCCACATCTTAGTGCGATTCGCGCAGACACATCGAGTCCATTGATACACTCCCCTTTATGACCTGCGGCACACAGCCGATCGGCTCATTGTTCGCCGAACACGTTCCGACTATGTCCGTGAACGGCCCTTGCGAAAGGGCGGACTTCTGTTCCTCTGTTAAAGCAGGCGACGAACATATACCGCTCACGCACTGACCGCCATCGACGCAGGTTTCTCCTGCTTTCTTGTACGACAAAAGGCATTGGCCAACAACATTATCCCAATCCCCGCCGACGCTTTCGCATCCTTGTTTGCTATCCTGAGGATTGTTTGACGGAAGACGCGAGTAGAGCCAACCGGCTACGATGCCGATAATGACTATCGCGAGTCCCGCTACCAGTAGTGTTTGTACTTGCTTTCGCATTCTCTGATACATAACATTAGGATACCATATACTATCGAAAAAATTAATGACGATGGGGGGTCAAACCCCATAAAGTAGCCCAAAGTTTTTGCAAGCTCCGCGAGTAGGACTCGAACCTATCAAACCCTCACCTGAACAAATTTTCTTTTACCAGCTTGGATTATTGTTTTGTCTTTAATAATTATTTCCTGATTACAATCCTCTACTTTCTTATTATCCACCTTAATTCCGCCTTGTTCTATTAATCTTTTAGCTTCTCCCTTACTAGAAACAAGTTTTGAATAAAGCAAAATATCTATAATCTTAACTTTTGATTTATCTGTCTTATAAACCTCCATTTCTGTTGGTTTGTCTTTATTTTTAAAAATTTTATTAAATTCTTTTTCTGCATTATCTGCATCTTTAGAACTATGATATGTAGAAATAATTTCTTTAGCTAATTTTGCTTTAGCATCTCTTGGATTTAACTTATTATCCTTCATCTCCTGATCCATCTTCTCTATTTCCTCCATAGGAAGATCAGTACAAAATTCAAATCCTGGAATAATTAGTCCATCAGTCCAAGACATAATCTGACCAAACATTTCATTTGATTTCTCATCTAAAGCAACCACATTACCAGTTGTTTTACCCATTTTCTCTCCTTTAGGATCAACTAATAATTTAGTAGTCAAAACAAACTTTTCTTTATCTTTCATTTTCTTCATTAAAGTCCGTCCACAAAGCATATTAAACATTTGGTCATTACCCCCTATTTCTAAATCCACATCCATAACTACGCTATCATAAGCCTGAGCTAAAGGATAAAGAAATTCATGTAAGTACAAGTCTTTTCCTTCTTCTATTCTTTTTTTAAACATATCTCTTGCAAGCATTTGTTGAGCGGTAAAATTAGAACTTAACTCAATTAAATCAACAAAACTTAATTTATCATTCCATTTACTGTTGTACATTATTTTAGCAGGATTTTCTCCCGAAAAATCTAAAATTTTACCTGCCTGCTCTTTGTAATTCTCTGCATTCTTAAGAAGTTGTTCTCTAGTTAATTTTGGTCTTGTTTTACTTTTATCGGTTGGGTCACCTATCATTCCAGTAAAATCACCTATTAAAAGAATTACTTCATGGCCTAGGGCTTGAAATTGAGCTAATTTCTTTATTTGAACAGCACTTCCAACATGAAGAGTTGGTGCTGTTGGATCAAAACCGCAATAAAGACGGATTTTCTTGCCTGAATTTAATAATTCTTCAAAAGATGCTTTATCGGGATAGATATTCTCAACTCCTCTGGTTAAGACCTCTTGTATTTTTTGTTCTTGTGTCATAGTTAATTTAATCATATCATCCTTGCCAAAACAGGTCAATTCTGCGAAAATGAAAGGACAATGAAACGCAAAAGAAACATTATAAAAATAATAATATTTTTTATTATTTTTTGTTTTATCTTAACTTTTCTTATAGGAATCGGCGTTTTTGCTTATTTTGTAAAAGACTTGCCTGACCCTACTAAAATAGGTCAGCGCCAAATAGCCCAATCAACTAAAATCTATGATCGTACCGGTGAAATAATTCTGTATGATATCCATGGAGAAGAAAAAAGAACAGTAATCTCATTTGAACAAATACCAGAACAAGTAAAAAATGCAACTGTAGTTATTGAAGATGATAATTTTTATCATCACATCGGCATAGATTGGAAAGGAATTATTAGAGCTATTTTTGCTAATTTTAGAGGAAAAAAAATAGCCCAAGGAGGATCAACCATTACTCAACAATTTATTAAAAATGCGTATTTAGGAGGACCTCAATCTGAGAGAACCTATACTCGCAAAATAAAAGAAGCTATTTTAGCTTTAATAATGGAAAGAAAATATTCAAAAGATGAGATTTTAAATTCATATCTTAACCAAGTTCCTTATGGTTCTAATGCCTATGGCATTGAAGCAGCTAGTCAAACATTTTTCAATAAAACATCTTCAGATTTAACACTCGCTCAAATAACTCTTTTAGCCGCTCTACCACAAGCGCCAAGTTTCTATTCGCCATATGGATCTCATTTAGATGAACTTAAAAATAGACAGGATAATATCTTAGAAAGAATGCTTAGTTTTGGATATATTACAGAAGAACAAGCTACATCAGCAAAAGAAGAAAAATTAGAATATGCTTCTCAGACAAATCTTAAAGCACATCATTTTGTAACCATGGTTCAAGAATATTTAGAAGAAAAATATGGCATGCTTTATACAGATATTAATATGGCTGGATTAAAAGTATATACAACCCTAGATTGGGATTTACAACAAATTGCCGAAGAAATAATCTCTGAAAAAGTAATTGCAAATGAAGAAAGATATGGAGCAAGCAATGCTGCTCTAGTTGCCATTAGTCCAAAAACGGGACAAGTAATATCATTAGTTGGATCAAAGAATTATGACGAAGACCAATTTAATATAGCCACAAGCCCACACAGACAGCCTGGTTCGTCTTTTAAACCATTTGCGTATGCTATGGCTCTAAAGAATGGATTTACACCAGAAACAATTTTATTTGATTTGCAAACAAATTTTGGAGTATTAGGAGCAAGCGAATATATTCCAAGAAACTATGATAATAATTTCCGCGGACCAATAAGTTTAAGAAGCGCTTTAGCGCAATCAATCAATATCCCCGCCGTTAAAGTTCTTTATTTGGCAGGAGTTAATGAAACAATTAATTTAGCTCAAGATATGGGGATAACAACGCTAAAAGATAGACAAAGATATGGCCTATCATTGGCATTGGGGGGGGGAGAAGTTAAATTAATAGATGAAACAGCTGCTTATGGAGTATTTGCATCTGAGGGCGTCAAATATCCTCTAAGTATTATTTTAAAAATTGAAGATGCTAATGGAAACACTTTAGAGGAATATAGAGAAAATCCATCAAGAGTTCTTGATCAGCAAACAGCAAGACAAATTAACGACATACTTTCAGATAATTCAGCAAGAGCTCCTATGTTTGGAACAAATTCTAGACTTTATTTACCTGAAATTCCTGCCGCTGCAAAAACAGGGACAACACAAGATTATGCTGATGGATGGACTATTGGATATACACCAAGCTTAGTCGCTGGTGTTTGGGCTGGTAATAATGATTTTACTGAAAAGATGCGTACTGGAGCTTCTGGAGCTAGTGTCGCTGCACCAATATGGAATGAATTTATGATTGAAGCTTATAAAATCAAGAAAGGTAAAGAATCAGAGAAAGATAATGAATTTATTCTGCCTAAAAACGTAGAAAATTTTACACCACCAGAGTCAACTGCAACTAGCACTAAACCAATGCTTAATGGTCAGCTTGCTTATAATAATAATGTAAAAATTGATAAAATCTCAAGAAAATTAGCAACTAATTTAACGCCACCCGATTTAATTGAAGAAAAATCATATCAAGAAACTCATTCAATACTTTATTACGTTGATAAAGATAATCCATTAGATGACTATCCTAGCGATCCAAATCAAGATTCACAATTTGAAGGATGGGAAAAATCTGTTTTAGAGTGGTCAAAAAATCAGCCATGTTCTCAAGACACCTGCTATAATCAAAATCCTCCAACAGAATATGATGATATTCATACGCTAGAAAATCAACCTGATGTAAAAATTATTTCACCAGATGAAAATAATCTTATTAATCAATATATCTTAACAATACAAGCAACAGCAGAAGCTAATTTAGGAATTAAACAGCTTGATTTCTTTATGAATAACCAATTAATCAGCACTGATAATACTCAACCCTATTCAATAACTTTTAATATCTCTCCTTATTTATTGAGCCAAGAAGAACAGGTTATAAAAGTCAAAGCTTATGACAACGTCCTAAATAGACAAGAAGATGAAATAATTATTAAAACAGACTTTTAATAATTACAATCACACTTTAATTGGCATAACTACATAAGAGTAGTTCATATCTCCAACTGGCCTTATTAAAACCGGTTTAACATTATCATTTAAACCAATAACTACTTTATCACTATAAATATTATTTAAACCATCTAAAATATAACGGTAATTAAAAATTACTTCAACTTCTTTTCCTTTAACTTCTGCTTCAATTTTTGATTTATTTTCTCCTATATCTGCATCTTTTGAAGAAATTTCAATTACTGACTTCTTGGGATCAACAAACATTTTAATATCATTAATTTTTCCAGTAAATAAACTTGCTACTTTAATGTTATTAATTAATTCAGCTCTATTAATAGTTACTTCTGTTTCTGAATTAGATGGGATAATCTGTTGATAATCTGGGTATTGACCATCTATTAACCTTGAAATTACTTGAGTACTATTAAAATCAAATAAAATTTGGTTACTTGCTAAAGTAATTTTTACATCCTCTTCTTGCCCCTCTTTCTCACTTAAAATCCTAATTACTTCTGAGATAGTTCTTTGTGGTATTATAATTGATTGTTCTTTTAATTCTTTAGAATTTATTTCTATATTTTTTTCAGCTAATCTAAAACTATCGGTCGCTGCTAATTTTATTGTATTCTTATAAAATTTCATATAGACACCTGAAATTTCAGGTCTAGATTCTGAAGTTGAAGCCATACCAACTACTTGCATAAGACTATTTTTTAATAAATTACTTTTAATATTTATTAATGACTGTGATTTAATTTTTGGAATAATTGGAAAATCATCAGCATTTAAGCCTTTTAAAGTGGATTTAAATTTTTTACATTTTAATTCTAATTGTTTATCTTTAACTTTTAATTCTACTTTTTCATTAGGTAAATTATTAATAAAATCATTAATTAACTTAGCAGGAACAGTGATACTCCCTTTTTCTTTAATTTTTCCTGAAATCCAACAATTAATTCCTATTTCTAAATTAGTAGAAGATATTTTTAATTTATTGTTTTCTATAGATAATAAAATATTATTTAATATTGGTAATGTTAAATTTCTACCAATTATTTTTTCAACTATATTTAATGCTCTTTTTAAATTTTCTTGAAGACAAATTATATTCATTTTAATAACTATAATTAATTAAATTTATTTATTATTAATACTATTAGTGTTTATAAAATTGTGTAAAACTCTTTTTTTGTAATCTATATATTGTACTTTATAATTTACAATATGTTATTAAGTAAGTAAATAATATGTGGAAAAGGTATTAATTAATTGTATAACTTTTCTTTAATTAAACCAATTTCTTGTTGAAACAATTCATTATCCACAAGCTCCTTATTTATTTTTTGGCAAGCATACATTACGGTTGTGTGATCTCTTCCACCTAATTTTTCTCCTATATAAGGATAAGAACTATTTAATTCTTCTCTAATTAAATACATACTTATTTGTCTAGGATGAACTAATTCTTTCTTTCTTGATTTATCAATTAAATCATTTGTATTTATATCGTAAAAATCGGCTACTATTTTGATAATATTTTTATAATTAGTTTTTTTCTTTGGTGTATTAATAATTTGAGATAATATTTGAGGAACTGTTTTTATATTAGGTGTTGTTTTATTTATTTGCGCAGAAGCCATAACTCTATTAAGCGCTCCTTCTAATTCTCTTATGTTATTTTGAATATGTGAGGAAATATAATCCACAACATCTTCGGAAATTCTAATTTTCTTTTCTTTTATTTTATTTTTTAAAATAGCTGTTCTTGTTTCTAAATCAGGAAAACTAATATCAGCTATCATCCCTCCTTCAAAACGAGAACGGAGACGTTCTTCCAATGTTGAAATTGCTTTAGGTGGTTTGTCAGAACTTATAATAATTTGTTTATTTTTTTGATAAAGATTATTAAACATATGGAAGAATTCTTCTTGTGTTTTTTCTTTACCAGCAATAAATTGGATATCATCAATAATTAAAGTATCTATTTTGTTATATTTATTTTTAAAAGAATCCATCCCTTTTTTTTGAATAGCATCAATTAATTCGTTTGCATATTTTGCTGCGCTAAGATATTTAATTTTTTTTGTAGGGTGTTTTTTAAATAATTCATTTCCTATTGCTTGAAGTAAATGTGTTTTTCCTAATCCAACGCCTCCATAAATAAATAGTGGATTATACATTGTTCCCATATGATCAACAACAGCTCGACTAGCTGCCTGAGCTAGCTCATTAAAGGACCCAATAACAAAATTATCAAAAGTATATTTAGGATTTAAATTTGTTTCCTTATTAAAACTGAATTCCTGAAAGTTTAACTGATCGCCAATATTGGTCGGTATTATTTTTGGTATTGTTTTAGTAACAGTATTAGGAACTGTCTTTTCACTGCCTATAACAAATTGAATTTCTTTAATGTCTGGAGAATTATCACGAAGAATTTTAAAGATAAGCTTATTGTATTTATTTTCAAGCCACTCTTTTGTAAAACCATTAGGCGCACTTACGGTAATAATGCCATTCTTTTTAGAATGGATTTTAGTGCTTTTAAACCAAGTGATAAAACTAGCTTTAGAAATAGTTAGCTCGATTTCACCTAGTACAATTTGCCAGAGTTCTTTTAAATTCATACGTTATAATATTCTAATCATTGTATCATAATAAAACAAAAAAATAAAATACACGTTTTTGTTAATAAGCTGTGCATGAATTGTGGAGAATAATTACTCAATTAAAGCGCATTTTAATTTGACTTTAGTAAAAAAAGATACTAGAATGAACACATTATGTCTTTTACTTATAATCCCAAGAAAAAGAAAAGAAAAAAAACGCATGGCTTTATGGCGAGGATGTCTACTAGATATGGTCGTCGTGTTTTATCTAAACGAAGAGCAAAAAAACGTAAAAAATTGACCGTTTAGTTTTTTGTTATGCTTTCAAGAAAATATAAATTAAAAAAAGATAACGATTTTAAGAAAGTATTTAAAAATGGGATATATCAGCAGAAAGATTTTATAAAGATAAAGTTTTTAAAAAACAATTTAGAGATAAATAGATTTTCTTTTATAGTAGGATTAAAAATATCAAAGAAAGCTGTTCAGAGAAATAAAATTAAACGCAGATTAGAAGAAATTATACGACTCAACTTCAAGCAAATTATTACAGGTTTTGATATTATTGTTTTTGTTGATAAAGAAATATTAGAAAAAGAATATATAAAAATAGAAGAAAATTTAGTTTATTTGTTAAAAAAATCGAAGTTAATTATTTAAAAAATGGAATTTATTATAAATATATTTAATCAAGTTCTTTACTATCCTTTATTCAACGCTTTAATCTGGCTATATAATAATGTTTCCTTTGGTGACTTAGGAATAGCAATTATTATATTAACAGTTTTAATTCGTTTTATTCTTTACCCTCTTTCAAAAAAAGCAATTCAGTCGCAAAAAGCAATGAGTGCTTTGCAGCCGAAAATAAAAGAAATTCAGAAGAAATATAAAAACAAAGAAGAGCAAGCTAAGGAGATGATGGTTTTATATAAGAAGAATAAAGTTAATCCAATGGCTGGTTGCCTTCCTATTTTAGTTCAATTCCCTATCCTTATCGCTTTGTACCGTGTTTTTTTTACAGGATTAGATCCTGAAAAATTAAATGGCCTTTATTCTTTTGTCCAAATGCCTGATTCACTTAATTTTATCTTTTTAGGATTAGTTGACCTCTCAGAAAGAAGTATTGTTTTAGCTCTTATCGCTGGTGGTCTTCAGTTTATCCAATCAAAAATGATAATGCCTAAAAAAACTACTGGGAAGAAACAAGGAATGAAGATTGGAAATATGGATTTTTCTTCTTTAATGACTCAGCAAATTACTTATTTTATGCCATTAATAACCATCTTTATTGCGTTGAGTTTGCCAGCAGCCTTACCTTTATATTGGATAGTCATAACTTTGTTTGGTATTGTCCAACAACATTTTACAAAAATAAACAATAAAACTGTTAAAAATCATGGATAAAAAAAATATTATTAAAGAAACTATTACAGAATTATTAAAATTTATGAATTTTAGTGGCAGTGTTTTTATTGATGATTTCGATGAAGATAATGTAATAGCTAATATTCAAACAGATCAAGCTGGTTTTTTAATTGGTCAATCTGGCGCAAGTTTAGATGCTTTGCAGTGCATATCAAGAACTTTAGTTAATAAGAAAACTAATGAATCAGTAAAATTTATTTTAGACATTAATGACTATAGAAAGAACAAAATAGATCTTTTAAAGAATCTAGCAAAAGATATAGCTAAACAAGTTTTATCAAAAAGGGTTGCTGTTACTTTACAGCCAATGCCTGCTTATGAAAGAAGAATTATACATTTAGCCTTAATTAATGATTCTCAAATAGATACAGAAAGTATTGGCTATGAACCAGAAAGAAGAATAACTGTAAGGCCTACTAAATAAATATATTTAATTTTTTTAATGAATTAATGTCCATTAAAGCAAAAGAAATTATTAATAATAAGGTTATTAATAGAAGCGGTTATTATTTAGGCAGAGTTGTTGATTTTGATATAAATACTTCAGAACAAATTATTATAAGATATTATGTCCAAGGAAATCTCCTTGGATTTTTTAAAGAGCCGTTAATTATTAATTCTAGTCAAGTTATTGAGATAAAAAAAGATAGAATTATAGTTGAAGACGCTTTTGTTCAAAAAAAAGTAATTAAAAAAAAGACAAGATCAAATGTAGAGTATGCTAAATAAAAAAATAGCTTACAATAGTATTATTTCATCCGGGGCTAGAATTATTGGACTAGCCCTTTCTTTAATAATAATTGGTTTTATTACGCGCTATCTTGGCAAAGATGGATTCGGTTATTATTCTGTTATTTTAGCTTTTTTATTTTTCTTTACCGTATTAGCTGATTTAGGATTATATTCTATTTGTCTAAGAGATATTTCAAGGCCTAAAGCAGATGAAAATAAGATAATAAATAATTCTTTCACTTTAAGATTTTTCGCTGGATTATTTGTTTTTTCTCTTGCTCCTATAGTTATATATTTCTTTCCCTATACAAATGAAGTTAAATTAGGCGTCCTGATAGGTTCTTTTGGTTTTTGGATGATGTCTAATCACCAGGTTTTAATGGGTGTTTTTCAGAAATATTTGAAAATGGATAAAGTTGCTATAGCCGAGCTTGTTGGTAGATTATTTCAATTAGTTTTAATTCTATTTTTTATTTGGCAAAAATTAAGTTTTCTATTTATTGTTTCTGCTTTTGTAGCTGGCACTTTAATTAATTTTATTTTAATTCTAATATTTATTAGAAAATATATCCGCCTTTCTTTTGAATTTGATTTTGTTTTTTGGCGTTCTTTACTAAAAGAGTCTCTACCGTTGGCCTTGGCTATTATTTTTACGGTAATTTATTTTAAATTAGATACAATTATGCTTTCTTTGATGAAGCCACCAGCTGATGTTGGTATTTATAATTTGTCATATAAGTTTTTAGAAAGTTTACTGTTCTTTCCAGCAATGTTCATTGGACTAGTTATGCCATTAATGTCTAAGTACGCTCTTTTATTTAGAGAAAAATTTAATAAAGTTATACAAGAATCTCTAGATATTTTATTATTTTTTATTGTGCCGTTAATTATTGGAACAATTTTTCTTTCTAAAGAAATTGTTGTTTTAATAGCTGGAAAAGATTTTCTATTATCAGCTGGAGTTTTAAATTTATTGATTATTGCTGGTGGCATTATTTTTTTGGGAGTTCTCTTCTCTAATATGATTATTTCCTTGAGAGAGCAAAAAAAATTAATTTATATCTATGGAACTGGCGCTGTAATTAATTTGATAGCTAATTTTATTTTTATACCTAAATATTCATATTATGGCGCAGCTTGGACAACTATTTTAACTGAATTGATTGTAACAGGATTAATGTTAATTGTTCTTTATAAAATACTTAAATCTCTACCATCATTCAATTCTATTTTTAAATATGCTCTAGCTGGATTAATAATGGCTATTCCTCTTTATTATTTACATAACTGGTCTTTATTTATTCTTATTATCTTATCTAGTTTAATTTATTTTGGCTTTTTATATCTAATTAATGGGATACCTTTTAAGGATATAAGAAATTTAATTAAAAAATAATGTTTGTTTGGCTTCTTTTCTTAGTAGCATATATTCCATTTCAAATTGCGTTAAATCCTCATATTGGGTTTGATTTGGCTTCAATTAGAGTCTTTATTCTTTTATTCTTTTTATTTTTTGTAATAAAAGAATTAATGAATAAAGATTTGTTTAAAAATAAGTTCTTTTATAATTTACAAAGTATCTGCTTAATGCTCTTTTTATTTTTATCTGGGTTTTCTTTAATTAATGCTGAAAATATTTCTTGGGGAATTAGAAAAATTCTATTTTTTTTATCTATATTCCCTCTCTATTTTATATTTGTTACTTTAATTAATAACTGGCAAAAAGCAAAAAAATCTATTATAGTTCTAGCTACTAGCGGTAGTTTAATTGCTTTAGTAGGTTTGTTGCAATTTTTATCTCAGTTTATCTTTGGATTAGAAAAAACCTATAGTTTTTGGGCTATTAATATTTTGCCTATATTTTCTGGATTTAATTTAGGAGCGATGATTTTAGCTTATCCAAGTTGGCTAGTAAATGTTAGTGGAGAAACTATTATGAGAGCATTTTCTTTTTTTTCTGATCCTCATATGCTTTCTTTTTGTTTAGGAATGACTCTTCCTTTAGTAATTAGTTTATTTTATTTTAAAAAGAACAATAAATTTTTAGTTTTTGCTTCTTATTTTCTTCTTTTCATTGTTTTATTATTAACATTTGCTCGAGGAGCTTATTTAGCTGTTATTATTTCTTTTTTAATTTTAGCATTTCTCTTTTGGAAGTATTTAGATAACAAGAAAATAGCTTTATTGTTATTATTATCTCTATTAGTCTTTATTGTTCCTCTAACTCCAATTGCTGATAGATTTTATTCAACATTTAATTTAAGCGAAGGTTCAAATATGGGTCGTTTAGAAATGTGGCAAATGGCTAGTAAGGTGGGAATGAGTAGTTTTTGGTACGGAATTGGGTTAGGAAACTACTCTTTAACGGTTGATTCTAAGTTTGATTATCGTAATCCAGCAACAGCTCATAATCTTTATTTGGATATTTTTTCAGAAATAGGATTTTTAGGTCTAATTGTTTGGATGATTTTAATCTTAGGAACAATCTGGCAAGTTTTTAAAAAAATAAGATTTTTAAATGATAAAAAACAGAAATGCATTTTAATTTGCTTAATTGGCTCCCTATCTTATTTTTTTATACATAGTTTTTTTGAAACAGCAATTTATCAACCAAGCGTCTTAGCTTTATTAATGATTATTTTTGGTTTATCTGCTGTTTTATTTAAAAATAATGCAAAAAATAATTAATTTTATTATCTATCTAATAGTTTTTTCTTTGCCGCTGTATTTGGTTGGTTTTAAGATTGCTTGGGTTCCAGTAACAGTTTTAGAATTAATGATTTACGCGCTTTTTATTATTTGGTTGTTTTATTTTATTAAAAATAAAAAAGTGAGATCTTTGCAAAAATCTAATCTTTCTATTCCAATATTATTAATTTTTTTAGGAGTTACTATTTC
>CAZUOI010000005.1:0-17142 GCA_964621945.1 uncultured Candidatus Saccharibacteria bacterium | reverse complement strand
GAATTTGAGATAGAAATAAAAGAAGGAAAAATAGAAAATAAGAAAATATATGGTTTACAATTTTTACCATTTACCTTAATTCTTATTTCATTTTTTTTTATAAAAGGAGCAAATCTTCTTTCAAGATCCTTTTTTAATTGTTCTGCTAATTGTGCCCAATATCTTGCTAAATTTTCGATCTTAACAATAGTAAAATGATCTTTATTTGAAGCTTTAATTGATTCTATATTAATAGTCCATTCTTTCTTTCCTTTTTTTAACCATTCATCTTGATCAAAAACAATTTTATATTGTTTATTATCGTTCTTGGGACTCGTAATAATTTCGAAACGTGATCCTAAACTATTACATGCTGTTTTTAATCCCAATCCAAATTCACCAAGCATATTTTTTTTCTTTGAATGAGCAAGAGTTAAGGCTTCTACTAATTCTTTTTGATTCATACCGGTGCCATTATCAGCTATACTTATAACATTTCTATCGATCTTAATATTTAAATCTAACACTAATCCATCTATTCTTGCATCTATAGAGTTATCTACTAATTCAGCAACCGCTTGAGGCGACGTATAACCTGATCTACCTAATTTAGGCATTAATGTAATATCAGGAGTGATATCAAATATTTTTTTAGACATATTTTTTATTTAAGTTAATTATTTATTATTTATTGAAAAAATATTTTATATTCGTTAGGAATTCCACTTATTTTCTTATCTTTTTTTGTTGATCTCAAATCATATTTCCTAACCCTTTCTTCTTTAAACACCACGATTTCACTCTCGAATAAATAATTATCATAACAAGATCTTAAAAAAAATTCATTTAATAGATTTAAATGTTCTTGAAAATAATCATCCAGTTTTAAATTCTTATATATATAATTCCATTTATCCTCTACAGAATCAGGCATTTCTATAATAATATTTTTTATTAATAATTTAATATGATCTATGTATTTTAATATTCTATTTTCCTCAGTTATATTTATGAAAAATTTATTACCTGAAAATTCAAAAATTTTAATCCAGTGAACAAATGTAATTATTGCAAATAAAAATTTTGATGATGCTATTTCATTTTTCTTTTCCATAATATATATCTGTTTTTTAAAGGAATTAACAGAAACAATTTCTTGTTTGATAATATCTTTAGACAACATGACAATAATTTCTCTTACGGCACCATAATTATTAAAATAAATTTTCTTAAAGCTACTATCAATTATTTGTTTAATCCTTTGTCTGCTAATATTATAAGTAGGCACTAATTTTTGCAAAGTGGAAAAATCTTTTTTAAAAAAATTATATCTACTTAAAACAATAGATCTATGACGTTTTTTCAACCTGTCAAATATTGAACTCAAATAATTTTTATTAAACTCAATTGGAAATTTATGTCCTTTAACATCTTTTTTAAATTTAGGTACAAATTTTTTAATATGCTTTTTTAAATTATCCTGTCCTATTTTTTTTATCATTTCTTTTGTAGGGTTTAAATGATTATTTAATCCTTCCTGTTTAATAATGGGTTCTTTTTCCTTTGGACTTTTAGGGATAACTTTTTTGTATTCTTTTGTCTTTATTTTACCTAATAATCTTTTTAATAATCTTTTTATTCTTCTATTTTTATTTATTAAAAGACCGATTTTATTATAAGCATACATAATGGTTGTGTGATCTCGATTTAATATTTCTCCAATGGCTGGAAAGGATAAATAAAAATTTTCTCGTAAACAATACGCAAATATTTGTCTTGCTTCAACCAAATGAGCCTCTCTAGAACTACTAAAAAAAGAATTTTTATCTATTTTATAATAATCCAATATCTCATTGATTAATTTTTCATATTTTTTAATGTAAATTGACATATTATAATTTAAACTCTTTATTTTTAGGAAAGTGAAATTTTGACTTAGTCTCTCTTACTTTACGTTCAATTTCTGAAAAAATTCTACTTATTTCTTCTTCTGTATAAACATAAGCACTTCTATTAGCACAATTACCAAGAACTTTAATTCTTTTTAGAACTTCATTTGTTCGATAAGTTGCCAATTTTTTAAATCTTTCTCTTTTAGTGTCTTGATTTTTAAGGTGTCACCTATGTATCTCATCATGGACATACTTTTTGTGGAAAATTTAATAATCAAAAAACCGCTTGTGATAGCGGTTTTTAATTCGTTCTAACCATATCTTATCTAATCAATCTCAGGCCGTGCCTTAAAGTTTTTTTAGGTTTAATATTTATAAATAAAATTTAAACCTTTTAAAACCCTTTCAAGGCACGGCCTGGATCTCTTAGAAGATATGAGTTTATCCCCTTATTTCCAAGTGATATTTTGATGTGGTTCGACTATTTCTATCCATGTTTGTCCAACGACAAAAGGAATTTCTTTATTAGTATTTTTATCTAAAAATTTAAGTTTGCTATATGGATTTTTTTCACTTTTTTGCCAAAGACAATCAAGAACAATTCCGTTTTGATAAATTTGACACTCACCTGTTCCTTCTAAATCTAAATCATTATAATCAGGACCTTCAATCTGTTTAGAAAAAGCTCTCATGATAACAATATTCTTTGCTTCAATCTGTTGGTTATTGCTTTTATCTATTTCTTTTAAATTTGCCCGATAACGTAAATAAGAATTGGCTTCTGAATCATATTGATATGATACGTTATATGGATAAGAATAATCAATTCTTAAAATTTTATTATGTGCATTATTATTACCCGCCTCCTGAATGTGCGAATATCCTTCAAATTCATTCTCCAATCGATAATCAAATTTTTCAGCGCTATTTACTAATCTTTCTATTGAAGTAAAACCATTATGAGGCCAGGGCATTCCATCTTTGCGATAGAAAGCATCATAACGATTTATCATCGCATCGATATTATCCATAATTCCATTGTTTAATTTATCTAAAGCAAAATGAGAGCCGCCCCAATGAGCTAAGATAGCATCTATCCCCTGAGTTAAAGGGATAAAATCATGACGCGCGCTACGTAAAGAACCTATTGCTTCCGGAAAATTACAGACGTAAACAGCGATAATGCGTGTAATACTATTTGTAATAACTGGCATTTCAAAAACTAAGTCTGCTTGAGAAAGACCAGATAATGGACGAGTTACCGGATCATTAGCTAAAACAACAGCTAATGGCCTTCTATTGTAATGAGCGCAAGCTAAACCGCTCAAAGGACTAATATTGCCATCTATTTCATTAACTAAATTCGCTGATTGATTTTTTATATCAATAGTCCTATCTAATTTATTAAAAATAAAAATTAGCCCTAAGGCTAAAATAAAAAAAACCAAAATTAAAAAGAATTTATTTTTTACATTAAACATTTCTCTAAATTACGTGCTATCTCTTTTTAAAATTTTCTGAATTTTACTAATAATTTCATCTGGAGTGAAATGCGCTTTAATCAAGTAATCCTCTGCTCCTAATCTTAACCCTCTTTCAACTTCTTCTTGCTGTCCTAAATTACTTAGGATAATTACCGATATTCCTTTAGTTTTAGGATCTTCTTTAATTTTCTTTAATATCTCAAATCCATCAACTCCAGGCAAAACTAAATCAAGCAAAACAATTCTGTATTTTTCTTCTTTGACTTTTTTTAATGCTTCTGTCCCATCAATAGCTACTGAAACATTAAACCCATTGCTTTTTAATTTGCGAAGCAAAAGTTCCCTAAGAAACTTATCGTCTTCAATTATTAGTATTGGTTCTTTAGTCATATAATTATTTTAATTATTTAATTGTTTTTTAACTTTACCAACAACTTCTGAAGGATCAAAATCAGTTTTAATTAACCAATCTTTAATGCCTAATTCTTTTGCTCTACTCAACTCTACTGGTTGTCCTGAATTAGAAATAATAATAATTGGGATATCTTTAAATTCTTTATCTTTATTTATTCTTTCCATAACTTCAAAACCGCCCATTTTAGGCATAACAATATCTAAAAGAATTAAATCAGGTTTTTCCTCTTTTATTTTTTCTAATCCTTCCTCGCCATTTCTGGCGATATAAATTTTATATCCTTCTTGAGTTAATCTTTTTTGTATAAGGTCAAGAAGTATTTCTTCGTCTTCTATAATAAGAATTTTTTTCATAAATATAATATTAATTAATTGGTAAACTAAATGTAAAAATGGTTCCTTTATTTTTTTTACTTTTAAAACTAATTTTACCCTCATGAGCTTCAATTATATTTTTAGAAATAAATAATCCAAGCCCTGTTCCTTCTGCATCTGCTTTAACAGCATTATCAGCTCTAAAAAATTTATCAAAAATACGATTATGCTGTAAATCTGAAATTCCGATTCCAGTATCTTCTATTGTAACATATATAAAAAGTTTATCATGTTTTAATGAGATTGTCACGTTACCACCAATCTTATTATATCTAATCCCATTATCTATTAAATTTTGAACAACAACTTGTATTTTTTCCTTATCAATTTTAATTTTAGGCAATTGTTTTTCTGGCTTCTTAAATATTAATTTAATTTTTCTTTCTTTGCTTAATCCAGTTGAAAGATCAATAATCTCTTTTATAATTTTTTCCAAAGAACATTCTTTTTTACTATAAATAAAACGGCCTTCCTCAATACGACTTATATTAAGAAGATCATTTATTAAAAGAATCATTCTTTCATTGCTTTGATAAGCTTTTTGCAAAAAATCAACTTGTTCTGAAGAAATCACACCAACATCTCCATCTAAAATCATATGCAAAGACCATTTAACAGCCGACAAAGGAGTTCTTAATTGATGAGCCGCAATAGATACAAATTCTGTTTTCATTCGACTTATTTCCTTATCTCGCGTAATATCGTGTATAATAATTACCATTCCGATGACATCTTCTTTGGAAGCAATTGGAGTAATAAAAATATCGAAAAATCTTCTTATTGGCTTCTCTAAGATTAACTCGTATTTTTGGCCAGTCCATTCTATTTTTTGACCTATTGCTTCATATAATTTATTAATAGCAGGAAAATTAAGAATCTCTTCTATTTTTTTATTAAGAACATCGCTTTCTTTTATTTTTAATTTCTTTTCTGCATCAGGATTAACCAAAGCAATTCTTTTATCTTTATCAAAAACAATCAATCCATCTGTTATGCTTGTTAAAACAGCTCTTGTTTTATTCTGCTCCTCTTCTATCTTCTCTTTCGCTTCTTGAGTATCTTCTAGCATATTAGTCAATGCTGTTTTTGCTTTTTCTAAATCATTTGTCCTTTCTTCCACTTTTCTTTCTAATCCTTCTTGAAATCCTTTAATTTTGGTAATATCTGAAATGGCTAAAAAACAACCTATTATATTATCTTTATCATCTTTTCTTATCGAAATAGAAATATTTACTGAAATTCTTTTTTTGTTATAAGAAATTAAAATTACTTCACGATTTTTGATTATTTTATTTTCTAAAGCCTGATTTAAATATTCTCTTACTAATTTTTTATTTTCAAATAAAAATTCTATTTCTTTGCCAATAATAACTTCTTCATTATAACCAGTCAAATCATTAGCTGCTTTGTTGGTATCAACAATAATGCCAGTCGGGTTGATAGTATAAACTGGTAAAGGTAAAAATTTAGAAAATTCTTCAACATATCTTTCTAAATTCTCTAAATCTTCTTTAATTTGTCGTGAAATAAAAACTTCTTTTTCTTCTGCCATATTTATTCCCATTCAATTACAAATTCATGATAGGCATCGCCACTAAAGGGACATTTTGTTTCTTTTATTGTCATCTTATCTGTTTTAACAACAAGACCAGCTATTGATTTAAAATATCCTCTAAAATAAACACAAAGAATGGGATGAATTTTAAAATCCACTAAACGAAGAACCAGACGCTTTTCTTTTACATTAATCTCTGGAGCTTCAAGCTTGCTAATAGTATAGTGTTTTTCCCAATACTTGGCGCTTTCTTCAAATGTTTTTTCAATTGATATAAAATATCTTAAAAGCGTCTTAACGATAAAAGAATGTTTTGGAGCAGATATTCCCATATTAAAAATCTCTTTTTCAT
Organism: uncultured Candidatus Saccharibacteria bacterium; assembly: GCA_964621945.1. GTDB lineage: Bacteria > Patescibacteriota > Minisyncoccia > Portnoybacterales > UBA2143 > JAHJQT01. Next base: position 11,091 of record CAZUOI010000005.1, on the reverse strand, counting down.
CCCAATTAAAAGTGTCTTGAATAATTAACAAAGACAAAACTCTCCACCATAACGGATACCATCCAGTAGAATTTATTTCTTTACTATATATATCTCCTTGACCAAGATCTTTAAGTTTTTTTCTTAATTCTTCTAACCCTTTTTCTCCTTTTTTATCTAAAATATATTGAACGTCAGTATGAAATACAGCCCCTCTTGTTTCTCCTTTTATTTTTGAAATTTCTTCAATTATATTTTTGTTTAACATAATATTGTAACTTATTTATTTTATTTCTAAATATTTTATCCAACAGGATTCATCTTCTTAAACCATGGACATTCATAACAAGTTTTAAATTCTTTTTTAAGATAAGGACAATAATCAGTCGCAACTAACCAACATTCTTTACCTGAATCAGTGGTGTAAGCAGGACAACCTTCTTTTAACTTTTTATCACACTTCCAAAAATCCCAGCAATTTTCTGTCCTTTTTGGTTTAATAATTTTATTTGGATTTTTTTCTGTTAATTCTTTTTTGAGTTCAATCATTTTAAGTTCTCGATCAATCGTTAATTTACGAAATCTTTCAAGCTCGTCAACTCTTTCTTCTAAATGTTTCTTATAATCCTCTGTTTCATCTCTAGACAACCTTAAGTTATTAGTCATCGTATTCAGCACAAGCGCTAATCTACCTATTTCATCCTCGCTCCGAACATCAATCTGATGATCAAGCTTGCCCTCACCTATAATTTTCGCCCCTTCTGCAATTCTCTTAATAGGTTTAAGAACCATTCTATTCACAGTTAAAAATATTAGAAAAGTATCACCAAGTCCAAGAATAAGCCCTAAAAGCATTAAGGAATAAATTTGTTGCAAGAAAAAAGCATGATACTTTTTTTCTGAAAGGACTATTTTTACGACACCAAGATTCCTTTCTTCTTTGCTAATTTCTGCTTCTACAACCTCCGAAATGATAACTTCTGCTTCATATTCAATACCATCCTCATCGCTATCTTTAGAATAATGCGCCACTAAATTATTTTTGTGATAAATTTTAACCGCTAGAATATATGGATCGTATTCAGATGCCTGTTCAATTGATAATTGTAAAGCTGGATAATCCCAAGCAAGAAGATTTTCAACGCAAAAAGTAGCTAAGGTCTGAGAAGTAAAAACTCCAGCCGCATCTAATCTTTCCTCAACAACAATATTTACTCTATATAAAGAAATTACCGTAGAAACTAATACGCAAAAAACAACTATAGAAAACACAACAATAATAATTTTAGTTTGTAAACGATATCCAAACATATTTAATTAGAATAAATTAATTGCCCCATTCATCTAGATTATAAAATATCGGCCCATAAACTTCATCGATAGCATCTTTGATGCCTAAATAATCTTCCCAATTAATTTCTACCCATTTTTCATATTTTCCATCAGAAGCTTGAATGCCTTCGAGATTTGTTTCGTGCATTCTCAATAAAGCAGTTTTAACTTCTTGAAGAACTTTTTGTGATACTTCATCTGTATTAACAACAAATGGGAATTCAGGAACAGGATCATGTCTCCAAACAGATCTCAAAACAACACCATCTTTATTATATTTACTTAAGGTTGCCTCATTAATAAAAGCTGCGTCAATTGTTCCAGCTAACACTGCCATTGCTGCTTTATCATGAGACCCTAGATACATCATTCCACCATCAAAATAAGTTTCTTTATCTATGTTTTCTTGCTTTAACATAGCTGAAGGCATTAAATTCCCTGAAGTCGAAGATTTACTTGTTCCAGAAACCTTTTTGCCCTCTAAATCTTCCAATGATTGATATGGAGAATCAGGTTTAACTACTAAATCGCCTTGATAAGTAGGTGAACCACTCTTTTGAGCGCAAGCGAATGGAATAACTGGACCATTTCCATTGGCCTGAACCGTTGTTACTGAAGCAAGATAAGCAAAATCTATATCACCATTTGCTATATCCTCAACAACGGCTGTATATCCACCAACATCACCTGATGTTGAATAAAGTCTTAATTTTATATTTAACCCAGTTGTATTACTTAAATGCTTTTCTACTCCTGAAAATCTTTCCAGCATTGTTGTTGGTTTTTCTAAAGGAAGAATCCCAAGATAATATATTTTTCCTTCTGTAGAATCTATACTAACAGAACCTAGTTCTGTTGATTCAACAATTTTATAAATCTCTCCAATTGTTGCGCAAAGACCACCGGCAAGTAGAAGTACAGCAATAACACCTAAAACAATTCCTATAATAGAAATTGAACGTTGAGTACTTAAATTTTTATCGGAATCATTATTTGATTTTTTAGAAAGAATTAACAAAAAAATTAAAATCAAAACTATTATTGCAACTAAAACAAAAATAGCAATAATTATCCAATGACTTAATTCGAGCCACATATTTAAAATGAAATTTATCATAATATTATCTCCTTTTTTATTATTTTTATTTATTTTATAAACCTGTTTTTATTCTAACATAGATAATCTATCTATTAAAGTATTAAAATCCAAATCTTTAAAAAATTTATTAACTTTATCTTTGTTGTAATCACCCCATTCCGACCCTTTCAGATTAAAATCAATAGGCACGTCTAATTTAATAGTGGCTAAAGAATAACTAAGAAAAGCTAACTTCTTATATTCCAACAACCTTGCTTTTAACTTAACATTTAAATTACTAGAATCTAAGTTCTTATAAATCCTCTCTAAGCTACCAAACTTCTTAAGCAATTCAATCGCAGTTTTTTCTCCAACACCAGGAACTCCTGGGATATTATCAGAAGGATCTCCTTTTAAACTCTTTAAATCAATGATTTGTTTCGGCTTTAATCCATAACGTTTAATAATTTCAGCTTCATTGTAAATAAAAGAATCTTTAATTCCCTTCTTAAAAGTATAAATATTTACATTATTATCAACTAACTGCAAAACATCTAAATCACTAGTAACAATAAAGCTTTTAACTTTTATTTTTTTGTTTCTTATTATATCTACAATTGTGCCAATAACATCATCTGCTTCAAATCCTTTCTTCTCATAAATAGGTATATTAAAAACATTAACCATTTTTTTTATTAAAGGAATCTGATCATATAATTCTTGAGGCGGCTTTACCCTCTTCGCCTTATAATCCCCATACTCTAAATTACGAAAAGTTGGACCTGGCAAATCAAAAGAAACTACTAAATAATATGGCTTTAAATCCTGAATAACTCTAAAAAGAATACTTGCAAAACCATAAACAGCATTAACTATTTTTCCTTTTTTTGTTTTCAAAGGTGGCAAGGCATGATATGCCCGATGGATTAAAGCATTGCCATCTATAATTACAAAATTTTTCATTTAATTAAAATTTTCCTTTTATTCTTATCTATATATTCAAATTTAAGCCAAAGAGTATTCTTGGGTAATATTTTTTTAACTCGCTCTGCCCATTCAATAACAATAAAATTACGGTTATTGCTAATAATTTCATTAAAGTCCAGTTCTAATAAATCTTTGTTCTTAATCCGATAACAATCAATGTGATATAGAAAATTATATTTCTTCATAATCACAAATGTGGGACTAGTAATTTTGTCCTTAATTCCTAATCCTTTAGCAAACCCCTGAATAAAAGTAGTCTTGCCTCCTCCTAAATCTCCCTCTAAAGCGACAACTACAGCTTTGTTTTTATCTGGTTTGTTTTTAATAAATTCCTCAGCTAAAAACATTCCTACCCTCTGTGTCTCTTTTGCACTTTTAGTTATAATTTCCATATATCTCTATTTTAATCTTTTGTTGCTTTTACTTATTTTCAAAAAATTTCCTCCAGTTACAACTTTTTTGCCCGTTTTACTTTCCAATTCTTCCCTTGCATTTTTAGCAATATAACCGCCTTTTCTAGCTGGAATTTTATTTTCCTCTAAACCTTTTGTTTCCATCGTTTCTGCTATTTGCCGAGTGGAAAGCTCTGCCAAGGCTGTAAAAATTAATTCCGCGTCAGACATGTGGTCGCGTAAATTTTGTGTTTTTAATTTTTTAAATTTCTTATGATCTTTTACTGACAAGTCGCTCCATTCTTGATGAATAATATTAGTCAAAATAGCATATTCGTCCTGTTTCTTAACTTTATTATCTTTCCAATAATCTGTTAATTTATTTCTGATTTCCTGTCCCATCATTCTTTGTTGAATCCATTTTTTACTTCTACCCATTGTTTTCCAATAATTCCGACTACGATTAAGCGCTTTTTCAGGATCGTTTATTTCTTGTATTCTTTCATAACCAATCTTAGCAAGCCATAATTTAACTGGCTCGGCTTTTGAGCTGGGAACTGATTGAATAAGACGCAAAATTGTTTTTACATCTGCTACATCAGTTTTATAAAATTTTCCGTCAGAAGATTGCAACTTCAGTTTGTCACATTTTGTGACAGACTTGTTTCCTTCCTTTTTTAAGCGATTTTTAAGAGTAGTCCAATAACTTTGCGACTTTTTAAAACTAGTCTGTTCCGTAAGAATAGAAATAATATCAATCACCGAAAAATACCATTTTTCTTTTTTTTCATCCCATACCCGACGGATTTTTTGACCTTCAAAAATTGTAATTTGCTTGTTATTTGTTTTTTGAATCTTTACCATAATTCTATTTTTGATATTTTTTTATTATCTACTATTTTATTATATCAAAAAACCACCTCTTTAAAAAGCCGTGGTTCTAAAAAATCCAAAAAGATAGACAGGCTTACACCTTAAAAACAGGAAGAGGCCATATGCCTTAAAGAAAGATGGACAGGCCGTGCCTTGAAGGTTTTTAGGATTTCTAAACTCTAAATTCTTAACTGCGTTTGAGTTGTATTGCAAAATTTAAATTCTTGTTTAATATAAGGTTTTTCAAAAATTCTTTCTGTTTTTCTATTATCTTTCTTTTTAGTTCCATGCTTAATATGATAATCAATCCCACGATTTTTACAAAAATCAATTACTGTATTTGCACATTCATCATAGAACGCTTTATTATCTAAAGAATTGGGAACTTTAACATTATAATTTAATTTGCCAAAAATAATTTTATCTACAAAACTGATTCTTTTTAATATAACATTCAAATCTTGCTTAAATAAATCCTGCGATGGATAAGGCTCCATACTGACCCACGTTCTTAATCCTTTATCGTGTAAATATTTCAAAGACTTAATTCTATCTTCATATGGGGCAGATCCTGGCTCAAAATTTATTTTAAAATTTTTATCTAAAGAGACTAATGTAATACTGTATTCATTATTTCTTCCATATTTTTCTACATTTATCAATTCTTTTGGATAAATGCCTTTAGTTAAAACCGTACATCTAATATTGTCATCATTTAATCTTTTTATGATTTTTAATGTCAAGTCAATCACTTCTTTTTGTTTATACATAAAAGGATCCGTCATAAAGCAAAGATGAACAACTTCAATTTTGTGCTTTAATTTTGGAATTTCTTTATCAAGTAGCCCTAAAGCGTTTTCAACTATTTTTGGTTTAATCCAATCTTTATAATCTTTAATTGCGCCATATCTTTTTTTCATATTCATAGCGTAACAGGGAAATTTACAACCATGTGAACATCCTTCAATATGGTTAATACAATAATCAGCGTATTCCACGCCACTTTTATATAACAAAGATTTTCTTTTTATTTTAAGCACAAAACCCCCTTTCAATATTTATGCTTTAATTTATTCTTAAGATATCGCTCGTTAAATTTCATAAAATCTATTATCCCTGTGGATAAAATCCTTGACTTAAAATGTAATTCTATTATATAATAAAATTATCGAGAAGAGGGTGTGGTTCGTCGCCATGACCCTCTTTTCATTTTTATCTAGACTGATATTTCCATACCGAAAAATAATTTGGATTAAATTTATTAAAATTTGATTGAATTTTTTCTTGTACTTCTAATTTTTTATGAAATAATTTCATAAATTCTATCTTTCGAACCTTATCTTCCCCTTTAAAGTCATATCCAACAGCACCAGTAAAAATATCAACTAATTGTAAAAAAGCAGTTGAGTGAGATTCGATGCGAATAGCGCCCCAAATACATTCACTATTTTGTTGTTTCTTAACAAGTCTTTCTTTAATTTTATCTATTAACATATCTTCATAATTACACTCTCCACAAGGCTGTGTTATTTGATCTGCAAGAATTACGAATTCCGCCTCAGGTAATTTTTCAACATTATTAGCAATTAACATTGCTGCATTGTTGATATATCGATTCCAATGTGACATTCCATCGGGCTTAAAATTAATATTAGGATCTTGCTTATCAAAAACCAATGCGCAAAAACGAACATTAGGCAAATTAAAATATTTATACAAAATATTAACATAAAGATCTTCATTCTCTTTATTAATTGCCTTAAATTTCATTTCGAAAGAACGAAATGATTTTGCCATAGCGAGAACTTTTTTAACACCTTCATCTCTATATTCCTTATCAATTCTCTTGGTCATTCTTTCTCTAGAACGACTTTTTATTTTTGACGAAATATTCTCTAAAAAATTAAATAATTCTGAAATTTCTTCAATTTTTACAATAAGAATTCCCAAAATAAAAAAACGATCTTGCGTGTTATTTCCGCTTTCATCCATGAATATAAAATATTTTTCTTTTTTCATATTTTTATTCCCAAATTCCTTTCAAATCTTTTATTTTATTGAAACTTTCAATCCAGAGGCATTGTTTTGAAAAAAAACTAACCAGGCACGGCCTTATCCGCACAACCTTGCTACGCAAGGATGTAGCTCTGTAAAGCCCGTGCCTGTCTATTTTTCTAAAAACATAGCCTCTTTAAATCTCTTATCTTCTTAAACTATTACCTTAATCATATCTGTTTATCTATCTCTGGTCAATTGAAAATGGACGCATCATTGACCATAAAACTAAAATAGAATAAAATTATAGTAATTAATAACTTGGAGTAATAAAATGGCTTTACCAAAATTTAATACAAGACAGATACATGACAAGCTGACTAAAATCAGGAGAAAAGAAGAAGAAGATAAAGCAAAAAGAATAGCTAAAAAATTTGACTTATCGTATGTTAATTTAACAGTAACGCCAATTGATTATGAGAATTTGGCAAATATATCAAGAAAAAAAGCAGAAGAAGGAAACATAATTGTTATCCAAAGAAAGAATCGCGTTATTAGTTTAGCATTAACAGACCCTAATAATCCTAAAACAAAAGAAATAATTGAAGAACTTAAAAATAAAGAATTTGAATGTAAAATATTTGTCGTATCTCCAACAAGTTTAAAAAGAGGGTTAGGATATTATGATATAATTGAACAACATGCAAAAAAACGCTCCTTGAGAAGCGTTTTTGTTGTCCAAAGAAAAGAATTAGAAGAATTCAAAGAATCTTTACAAACTGTTCAAAAACTAGAAAAAACAATAAACACATTACCAACAAGTCGTTTATTAACAATTATTATGGCTGGAGCTATTGAAATGAAAGCCTCAGATATTCATATAGAACCTTCTAAGGAGATTGTAAGATTAAGATATAGAATTGACGGCCTTTTGCAAGATATTGTTAATTTTCCAATGAAGCAATATGCTTTCCTTCTTTCAAAAATAAAAATGCTTTCAGACATGCTTCTTAATGTTCATGATATAAGCCAAGATGGAAGATTTTCAATTAATATTTTGGATGATGAAAAAATAGAGCAAACAATTGACCTGAGAGTATCTGTCTTGCCAAGTAGTAAAGGAGAAAGTGTTGTTATTCGCCTTCTTGGAATATCAGCTGTTAAATTAGATATTAAAGAATTGGGTGTAAGATTAGATTTATTTAATACAATAAAAAACCAAATAGGCCAGCCAAATGGAATGATTTTAACTACTGGACCAACTGGTTCCGGAAAAACAACAACGCTTTACGCTTGCCTAAATTATGTTAATAAGCCAGGTAAGAAAATTATTACCGTAGAAAATCCTGTAGAATATCAATTAAAAGGCGTTACTCAAACGCAAATAAGCAGAAGAAAAGGACATACATTTAGCAAAGCGCTTAGATCAATAGTTAGACAAGACCCTGATATTTTAATGATCGGCGAAATAAGAGATGAAGAAAGCGCCGAAATTGCCATACAATTTTCTTTAACAGGCCATCTTGTTTTTTCAACACTGCATACAAATAATGCGGCTGGGGCAATCCCAAGATTAAATGGAATGGGAATTGATTCGCCATCGCTGGCCGCAGCTGTTAATATGGTAATTGCTCAAAGATTAGTTCGAAAATTATGCAAACACTGTAAAGAAGAATATCAACCAACCGAAGAAGAAATAACTATAATTAAGAAAATAATTTCAAGGATTCCAGAGAAAGCGGAAATTAAAATTCCAGAGAAAATAACTGATTTATATAAAGCGAAAGGATGCTCTAAATGTCATGGACTAGGATATAATGGAAGAATTGGTATTTTTGAGCTTTTTGTCGTCAGTGATGAAATTAAAAAAATAATATTAGAAAGAGGAGCAGATTATCAATTACAAGCCAAAGCTGAAGAAGAAGGAATGACAACTCTTATGCAAAACGCAATATTAAAAATGGTTGAAGGCGAAACCACCTTAGAGGAAATAAAAAGAGTAATTGGCTCTCCTGAATTATCAGCAAAAAAGATACTATCTAAAAAAAAAGTTGAAGAAAATATTATTGAACCACAAGCGCAAGATATAAAAAAAGAAATTAGAATAGAAGAAGAAATTAAAAAGATTAAAAAAGTAAAACAAAAAAATAAGGAAAAAGAGATTGAAGCTGAAAAAAAGACAGAAGAAAATAAGAAAAGAATGATTGACAGAGAGAGAAAAATAGCAGAAATAAGAGAGCAAGCTAAAATCAAAAAAGAGGAAGAAAGAAAAGAAAGAGAAAGCGCTTACGAAGAAGCTGAAGGAGAAAGAAAAATACAAGAAGAGAAAGAAGAAAAAGAAGCTGAAAAGAAAATAATAGAAGAGAAAAAGAAAAGAGAAAAAAGAAGCAGAGAAGAAAAGGAAAGAATATTAAGATTATTAATAAAAAAAGCCGAGGAAAAGAAAGAGAAAATTAAAAAAGAAAAAGCAATAAGAGAATTGGCAGAAGTAAAAGAAAGAGAAAGGAAAGAAAAAGCCAAGAAAGAAGCAGAGAAAAAAGCAAAAGAAGAAGAAATAGAAAATAAAAAAACAGAATAAAAATATTCTGTCCAACAAAACCTATTTAATATTCAAAAAACTGTAGGCAACGACTCTCTGCCTGAGAACAGAAAGAAAAGATTCTCCGAGGAGTATTCCAGCCGAAGCCAAAATATCCGAAAACTAAGATAAACCCCCATCGGATTCAAGATTAAAAAAATTGAATCCTTATTGCCTACAGATTTCTAAATATTAAAAAAGGACTGTTTCTAATAACTTCCAATATTAAGATAATAACAAACTATTATAAAAATGTCAAGTGATATAACTAATTCTAAAGAATCAAATGAAGATGTTAGACTAGACAACACCTTAAGGCCGTTGTCTTTTAGCGAGTATGTCGGACAAAATAAAATCAAAGATAATTTAAATATATTAATTGAAGCAGCAAAAAAAAGGAAGGAACCGATAGAACACGTCTTGCTATATGGAAATTCAGGACTCGGCAAAACTACATTGGCTCATATTATCAGTAAAGAAATGGGCGTGAACATTAAAGCAACTTCTGGCCCGGCTATTGAAAAAACAGGAGATCTTGCTTCAATACTAACAAATCTCCAATCAGGAGATATTCTATTTTGCGACGAAATTCATCGTCTCAATAAAACAATAGAAGAAATTCTTTATCCTGCTATGGAAGATTTTAACTTAGATATTGTTATCGGGAAAGGACCTTCAGCTAGAACACTTCAATTAGAATTACCTAATTTTACTCTTATTGGCGCGACAACTCGTAGTGGACTTATCTCATCGCCATTACGCGGACGATTCGGAGCAACTTACCGCCTTGATTTTTATGAACAATTAGACATTGAAAAAATAATTGCCCGTTCAGCAAAAATATTAAATGTAAACATTGAGAATAATAACACTTTAAAGCTAATTGCTCAATGTTCTCGTTATACACCACGTGTAGCTAATCGCTTGTTAAAAAGAGTTAGAGATTATAGTCAAGTCAGAACTAATAATATAGTCAATGAACAAACAACAAAAGAAGCGCTAGAAATGTTAGAAATTGATGAATATGGACTTGAGCCAGCAGATCGCTACATCTTAAAAACGATTATTGAAAAATTTCATGGCGGACCTGTCGGCTTAGGCACTTTAGCGGCTGCTAGCCATGAAGAACCTGAAACAATAACTGATGTCTATGAGCCATATCTGCTTCAAATAGGATTCCTTGATCGTACATCAAGAGGTCGCGTTGCGACTAAACTCGCCTATAATCATCTCGGCATAAAATATAATGAGGAAGATAATAAATTATTTTAAAATTACATCTTTTGTATTTATCTTCATCCTAGGAGGTTTTTTTATTTTCCCCAATCTAAGTTTTGCAGCAACTAATGATGTGGTTATTGATGAACTTGCTTGGATGGGCACAGAAGTGTCATATAGCGACGAATGGATTGAGTTAAAAAATAATACAGGGCAAGATATAGATTTGACTAGCTGGACTTTACGAGCAACTGATGGAACACCAGATATAATACTTGAAGGAACAATAGCCTTAAATGGCTATTTTTTATTAGAAAGAACAAATGATGATTCTGTGCCAAGTATTATAGCTGATCAAATCTATTCTGGATCTTTAGGTAATACTGGAGAAAATTTAGAATTATATGATTCAGAAAATAATTTAATTGATTCAGTTAATAGTTCTGGAAAATGGTTTGCTGGCGATAATGCAACAAAACAAACAATGGAGAGAAAAGATTCTTTGGAATCAGGTGATATTTCAGATAATTGGCAAACTAGCCAAGAAATTCATGGCACTCCTAATGCGCAAAATAGTGGTGGCGCTGAAGCTATCCCAGTAGATGATGGAGAAGAACCAGCAGAAGAATCAACTAGTGATAGCGTAACCGTTCCTGCTC
>CAZUOI010000004.1:6213-17866 GCA_964621945.1 uncultured Candidatus Saccharibacteria bacterium | reverse complement strand
ACCTAATGAGAGTTCTTACAAGGATACTGGTATTTTCTGAGTTTGAATGGGATGGAGAAGTTGACCAATCATATAAAGATGATTATTTAATGATTGTTGAAGCTAATTTAGCTTCCAAAAAAAGCAATTACTTTGTTGAGAGAGAAGTTGAATATTCTATTGATTTAAATCAAGAAAAACCAAAAGTTAATCTAAAAATTAAATATTCTCATCAAAAGAAGGAAAAAGATTGGTTTAATGATGATTACAGGTTTTATTTAAGAATTTATGTTCCATTAGGAAGTTGGCTTGAGAATGCATATGGAATTAGTAGTGAAACGAAATTTGAGAATGAATTAAATAAAACCATTTTTGCTAGTTGGATTGAAGTACCCGCTGGACAAGAGAAAATAATTGAATTTGAATATGTTCTACCCGAAAGAATTAATAACGAATTGGGATATAAGATTTTAGTTCAAAAACAATCAGGCATAGACGAACTTCCATTTAAGCTTATTTTAAAGAAAGGCAAGGAATATATTGAGGAAAAAATTATTACAAAAGATTGGGAAGGAGCAATCTCTTTTGAAGAATGAAAATTACAATGATTGGTCAAAAAGGAATACCGACTCTTTTTGGAGGGATTGAGCGTCATGTTGAAGAAATTTCTTGTCATTTAGCAAAAAAAAATGATAATCAAGTTTTTGTTTATGCAAGAAATTATTATACTCCTAAAAGAATTAAAAAGTATAAAAAAGTAAATATTATCCATTTACCTTTGTTAAGGACAAAACATTTGGATGCTATTAGTCATGTTTTTTTATCTAGTTGGCATGCAATTTTCAAAATAAAACCTGATGTTATTCATTATCATGGAGTGGGACCAGCTTTATGTATTTGGATACCTAAAATATTTAGTCCTAAAACAAAAGTTATATTTACTTTCCATTGTCGAGATTATTTTCATAAAAAATGGGGGGGATTTGCCCAGTTATCTTTAAAATTGGGTGAAATTATTGGCTGTTACTTAGCTGATGAGATAATTCCAGTGTCTCTTGAATTAGAAAAATATATTGAAAAGAAATATAATAAAAAAACATCTTTTATTCCTCATGGAATAAAAAAAGAAAAATGTGTTTCAGATGAATATATAAAAAAATGGGGATTAGAAAAAAATAATTATATACTTGCTGTTAGCCGATTAATTCGTCATAAGGGATTGCATTATTTAATTAAAGCTTATGAGGGGATTAAAACAGATAAAAAACTAGTTATTGTTGGTCCATCTTTCCATACCGAAGATTATGAAAAAGAACTCAAAGAATTATCTAAAAATAATCCTAATATTATTTTTTTAGGAACTCAGCAAGGAGAAATATTAAAATCATTATATAGTAATGCTTATGTCTTTGTTAATCCTTCAGAACAAGAAGGATTGCCTTTGACTGTTCTTGAGTCAGCTAGCTTTGGAATACCTCTTTTACTTTCAGATATTGATATTCATCGTAAAATGCTTAATAATCTTTCTTTTCTTTTTAAAGATAAAGATATTGCAAGTTTAAAGAAAAATTTAAAGTTTATTTTAGATAATCCACAAATAGCTTTGAATAAAGCAAAGGAAATTAAAAGTTATGCTTGGAGAAACTATAATTGGGATAGTGTTGTGGAAAAAATAGTTTTGAAATATGATTAATTCGTGTTATTATAAATTGTATGAAAAATAATCGCATTACTCAGTCAATCATTATAGGAGTAACAACTTTATTAGCTGCTTTTAGTTGGGCAGGACTAAAAAATATTTTATCTGGTGATACTAATTGGATTTCGCCAAGTATTGGTTTTTTAATTTTACTGATTTTTTTATGCTTAAGTTTATTATTATTAAAATCAAAATTAATTTCACTAATTACTTTAGCAATTATTTTAATTTCTTTTTTATTTTCTTTTGGATTTAAGTTAGAATATTTAACAGTTTTATTTTTAGCTCTACTCTTTTTTATTTTTGGAGCATTTAGAATCATCAATGAAAAAGAAGTAAGGATTAAGTTTACAATAATTAGAATTCTTAGATATGGACTTCCTCACATTTTAACAGGACTCGCTATTATCATAGCAGCTGCTTATTATTTTTCTCCATTAGCTATTCAAGGTGATAATAGAATAGAAATTCCACGCCCATTATTTGACGTTGTTATTCAGCCAATTGTTAGTGCTTCAGAATTATCTAATGAGGAATTTACAGATATGCTTTATGTCGCAATAAATCAGGAAATTAATAAGCGAAGTGAAGCGTATAAAGAATATTTACCGATTGGATTTGCTGTTGGAATATTTTTTGCTATAAAAGTAATTAGTATATTTTTTATGTGGCTTGTTATTTTAATAAGCTGGATGATTTTTAAATTTTTAACATCTTTGAATGCGATTAAAATACAAGAAAAATCTGTTCTAAAGGAGGTTATTGAAATATAAAAATGAATAAAGATTATTACGAACTATTGGGCATCTCCAAAAATGCTTCGGCAGATGAAATTAAAAAAGCATATAGAAAACTAGCTCTAAAATATCATCCGGATAAAGCCCCTGAAAATAAGAAAAAAGAATACGAAGAAAAATTTAAAGAAATAAGCCGTGCTTACGGTGTTCTTTCTGATAAAGAAAAAAAATCTCAATATGACCAGTATGGCGATACATTTGAGCAGAATAATTTTAATCAAGGGTTTTCACAGCAGGATTTTGGTTCTTTTCATGATGCTTTTGGAGGAGAAGATATTTTTGAAAACTTAGGCTTTGGTAGAATTTTTGAGGAAATATTTGGTTCAAGAGCAAGAACAGAAAAAAACAAGCAATATGGACAAGATCTTGTTTTAGATATTGAGATAGATCTAAAAGATGCTTTTCATGGAGTTAAAAAAGAAATTGATTTTCAGAAAATGGTTACTTGTCTCAAATGTAATGGAAAAGGAGGTAAGAAAATTAAAAAATGTTCTACTTGTAACGGAAGTGGATATGAACAATTAAGAAGTGGGGGATTGTTTGGTATTTTTATTCAGCAAAAACCCTGCTCTAAATGTGGTGGACGTGGTGAAATTCCTGAAGAAACATGTCCTGAATGTCGAGGACAAGGCAGAATAAAGCAATCTGTTAAAGTTAAAGCGACTATTCCGGCTGGCATTGATAGTAGACAAACATTAAAATTAAGTGGACAAGGCAATGCAGCTCTTTATGGTGGAGAATCAGGCGATTTATTCATTAATGTTCATATTAAACCGCATAAATATTTCCAGCGGCAAGGAGATAATTTAGTTATTGATCTAGATGTTAATTTTTCTCAAGCTACTTTAGGAGATAAAGTAGAGATACCGACATTAGAGGATAGTGTTATAAAATTAAAAATTCCAGCTGGTATTCAGCCTGGCGAAATGATAAAATTAAAAGGAAAAGGAATGCCACAATTATATAATAAAAGTAGTGGAGATTTGATAGCTATAATTCAAGTAGTTGTTCCAAAAAGATTATCTCGTAAACAAAAGAAGATTATTGAGCAATTAAGGGTTTAAAAAAAATATTATGATAGCTATTCGTGATTTTTTAAGTAGTTTCCATTTAGGATCAGCTTCTGGCTGGGATTTATTTATTATTCTTGTTTTTTTAATTGCTGTTCTTATTTATGGATTTTTTCTTGGACGCAACAGAATGATTGTTATACTTTTAAGTAGTTATTTTTCTTTAACTATTGTTCAAGCAATACCCTGGGAAAGAATGAATTCTTTGGGATGGCTTGGAATAGGACAAGAACCATCTTCATCTTTAAGAATATTAATTTTTCTTGGAATTATTTTATTATTCTATTTCTTAATTCCACGTTCAGTCCTTAGTTCTACTTTAAGAATAAGAAAAAGAGGAAATGCTTCTTGGATTCAGTTATTTATTCTAAGTATTGTCCAAGTTGGTTTATTAGCAATGGTTATCCTTTCGTTTTTACCAAGCGAAAGTACAAATATTTTGAATTCTTCGGTTAAAAAAATATTTATTGGACCAGAAGCTCAATTTGTTTGGCTCGTTTTGCCTGTTTTAACAATGGTCTTAATCCGACGCAAGAAGAATATTGAGAAGAAGTAAAACACCCTTGATTTTTATTGCAATTTGAGTTAGATTATTTTTACGCGCCGTTAGTTTACCCCGCTCGGCGGGGCTCAGCCTGTCCCGCCTAGCGGGATAAAGTAGAGCAGTTTATTGTTTTAATATGTATTATGTATATATTATAAAAAGCATTAAAGATAAAAGCTTTTATATTGGCATAACTAATAATTCAAAAAGAAGATTACAAGAACATAATTCAGGGAAACTAAAATATACCCGCAATAAGAAACCTTGGATATTATGGTATTTAAAAGGATGTATAGATGCAAAAGAAGCAAGAAAAGAAGAGTTATATTTTAAAAAGAAAAATAGAGATTTTAAAGAATCATTAAGAAATATTTAATTATGCGCCGTTAGCTCAGCTTGGTAGAGCAGCTCCCTTTTAAGGAGATGGTCGGGGGTTCAACTCCCTCACGGCGCACCAATTTATCCCGCTTAGCGGGTTTTTTTATTAACAATTGATTAGTATTAAAAAAAATGATAATATATTGAGTATATGAAAAGAATTTTGACAAATAAAACAATTGAAAAAATAGGTGAAAAAGTTAAGTTAGCTGGATGGGTTCATGTTAGACGAATTCACGGCAAGATTATTTTTGTTGACCTTAGAGATAGAAAAGGCTTGATCCAGCTTGTTTTTTTACCTGAAAATAATATTCTTTACAAATTAGCTAATTCATTAAAATCAGAATGGGTCATTGAAATTATTGGGAAAGTAAATAAACGTCCCAATAAAATGGTTAATGATAAGATATTTACTGGAGAAGTAGAAATTGAAGTAAAAGAATTAAGAATATTAAATGAAGCTAAAACACCTCCTTTTGAAATAGCTGAGGAAAGTAAAGATATTAATGAAGAACTCCGTTTAAAATATCGTTATTTAGATTTACGCCGACAAAAATTAAAAAATAATATATTTTTAAGGCATAAAGTAATTAGAATAATTAGAAATTTTATGAATAAAAGAGGGTTTATTGAAGCAGAAACTCCCATTTTAACCAAATCAACACCAGAAGGAGCTAGAGATTTCTTAGTTCCTAGTCGTCAACATCCTGGAGAATTTTATGCTTTACCTCAAGCTCCTCAACAACTAAAACAATTATTAATGGTTGCTGGGATTGAGAAATATTTTCAAATAGCGCGTTGTTTTAGAGATGAAGACTTGAGAGGAGACAGGCAACCAGAATTTACTCAATTTGATGTGGAAATGTCTTTTGTTAAACAGTCTGATGTTATAAATTTAATTGAAAAACTTGTTATTAAAATTGTTAAAGATTTAATTGAATTTGATAAAAATTTATCTAAAAAACTTACGTTTAGTCCATTTTTAAGATTGAATCATAAAGACGCTATTAAAAATTATGGCACTGATAAGCCTGATTTGCGTAAAAACAAAAAAGATCCGAATGAATTGGCTTTCGCTTGGATTTTGAACTGGCCTCTTTTTGAATGGAATAGTGAAGAGAAAAGATATGATTCATGTCATCATGTTTTTACTTCTCCTAATCCTAAAGATCTAGATTTATTAGACAAGAACCCCTTAAAGGTTCGTTCTCAACAATATGATTTAGTTCTTAATGGCGTGGAAATAGGAGGTGGCAGTATAAGAATACACAAAAGAAATATTCAAGAAAAAATATTTAAATTAGTAGGATTAAAAAAAGAAGAGATAGAAGAAAAATTCGGACATCTACTTAAGGCGTTTGAATATGGAGCGCCTCCTCATGGAGGAATTGCTTTAGGAATAGATAGACTTTTAATGCTTCTTTTAAATGAAAAAAGTATTAGAGAAGTTATTTTGTTCCCCAAAACAGGAGATGGAAAAGATTTACTTATGGAAGCTCCAAGTCGCGTTAGTCCTGAACAGTTAAAGGAATTAAATATAAAAATTTCCTCCTAAAATGATTGTTAAAGTTTTAATTATTTCCTTAGCTCTTTCAAATGTTTTTGCTTTTTTGGCGTCTAATTCAAATGAAAGCATTGATGAGGTAAAAATAAAATGGGAAAGATGGGAAGAATTAGGAAAATCATTTACTTCGTCTTTACTATCAACAAACCCAAATTTTATACCTATTCGTGATTGGAATGTGATGGAATTAGAGATTGAGGCAAAATCAGCTTCAATTTTTAAGATAAATTCTATTGACCCTGTATTAGCTAAGAATTTTAAATTAAAAGAAGATATTCTTTATGAAAAAAATATTAATTTAATTTTACCAATTGCCAGCATAACCAAATTAATGACGGCTTTAGTAGTTTTAGAAAAGATAGATAATTTAGAAGAAAATATTATTATTTCCGAAAATGCAATTAAGGCTTATGGTAATCAAGGGGAACTAATTGCTAATGAAGAAATTTCAATTATAAATATTCTTCATGTCCTATTGATGGAATCAAGCAATGATGCGGCGGTTGCTTTAGCCGAAACAGTAGAAACAAAATCAGATACCGACTTTATTGATTTGATGAATATAAAGGCTAAGGAATTAAATTTAGAAAATACTTTTTTTTCTGATCCAAGCGGTTATGATGCTAAAAATGTTTCAACTATAAAAGATATTGTTAAATTAATAAAATATAGTTTTAGTCAGCCAATTATATGGCAAATTTTAAAAACTCCTGAAATTGATTTGACTTCATCCGATGGAAAAATTAAACACCATTGGATTAATACAGATAAATTATTAAATCGTATGCCTAATATTATTGGAGGAAAGACAGGATATACAGCAGAAGCTCAAGGATGTTTAGTTTTAGTTATTAAACAAGATTCTAACGATAAATATTTAATCACAGTTGTTTTAGGAGCGCAAGAAAGATTTTTACAAACTGAAAAATTAATTGAATGGGTAAATAAAGCTTATAAATGGTAATTAAAAAATAATTTATGCCTGATATTTTAAACATAGCGCGCATTTTAGGATTAGCATCAATTTCTTTTATATTTGCTCTTGCCTGGACACCGATATTAATTCATTTTCTTGAAAAATATCAATTAGGTAAGCAGATAAGAATAACTAACGCTCCTATTTTTGCCAAATTTCATAAGAAAAAAGAAGGAACTCTAACCATGGGAGGAATTTTAATTTGGGTAACTGTTTTGCTTCTAACTTTTATTTTCTGGCTTTTAGCTCAAATTGGTGAAGGAACTATTTTAGAAAAACTTAATTTTTTAACAAGAAAAGAAACACTTCTTCCATTAGGCGCTTTAGTAGCTTCAGCCTTAGTTGGGCTTGGTGATGATTTAATGGGAGTTTTTAAAATAGGTCCTAATAGCGGGGGACTTAAAGTAAGACACCGTATTGTGGTTTATACAGGAATTGCTATTTTTGGAGCCTGGTGGTTCTTCTGGAAATTAGGATGGGATTTAATTCATATTCCTTTTATTGGAGATTTTAATGTTGGATTTTGGTATATTCTTATTTTTGTTTTTGTTTTAGTGGCCACTGCTTTTTCAACAAATGAAACAGATGGTCTTGACGGACTAGCTGGAGGTATTCTTCTTATTTCTTTTGCTTCTTACGGCGTTATTGCTTTTTCTCAAGGAAAAATGAATTTAGCTGTTTTTTGCGGAATTATTATTGGCGCTTTGTTAGCTTTTTTATGGTTCAATATCCATCCAGCTCGATTTTTTATGGGCGATACTGGAGCAATGTCCTTAGGAATTACCTTGGGAGTTATTGCCATGCTGACAAATTGTTTTATTTTATTAATATTTATCTTTTTTATACCAGTCATTGAATCTTTATCAGTTATTATTCAAATTATTTCAAAAAAGATCAGAAAGAAAAAAATCTTTTTGTCTGCTCCTATTCATCATCATTTTGAAGCAAAAGGATGGTCAGAAACAACAATCACAATGCGTTTCTGGATAATTAATGGAGTGATGGCCACGATTGGATTGATCTTAGTATTTGTAGAAAAAATATTATGAGACCCAATAAGCCAGATTATATTCTTATTTTTGCAATATTCGCCTTAGTTATATTTGGCTTAGTTGCTCTTTCTAGCGCTTCAGTTGTTATATCTCAAGATACATTTGGCGAGAATTATTATTTTTTAAAACATCAATTACTTTATGGATTGTCTATTGGTTTAGTAGGTTTTTTTCTGTGCCAGAGAATTAATTATAAGTTTTGGAAAAAAATTTCTTTTCCTTTATTAATTATTAGTATTATTCTTTTAGCTTTAGTTTTTATTCCCCAAATAGGGTATAGCCACGGCGGAGCTCAAAGATGGATTGTTTTTGGCCCTTTTTCTTTTCAGCCTTTTGAATTTCTTAAATTAGCATTTATCATTTATCTAGCAGCTTTACTAAGTAAAAAAGGGAAAACAAATGAAATAATAAAACAAAGCTCAATCCCTGTTTTATTGTTTTTTATAGTCATTGTTCTTCTTTTATGTTTTCAGCCAAATATCAGCGCCTTAATAATGATTTTTTTAATCGCAATTTTGATTTATTTTTTAGCCGGTCTAAATCTTTTTTACATATTTTCATTAATAAGTTTATCTTTTGTTGGGTTACTTGTTTTAATAAAAACAGCTTCTTATAGATCAAATAGATTAACCGTTTTTCTTCATCCAGAAACAGATCCTCAAGGCATTGGATATCAGATTAATCAAGCGCTTTTAGCTATTGGCTCGGGGGGACTCTTCGGTCTTGGATTTCATAGTATTCAGAAATGGAAATATCTACCAGAAGTAATTGGGGATTCTATTTTTGCGATAGTGGCTGAAGAATTAGGATTTATTGGCGCTGGAGCATTAGTTATTCTTTTTATAATATTGGCTTGGCGCGGTTTTCTAATCGCCAAGAATTCTTCTGATAAATTTGGTTATTTGGTAGCTGGAGGAATTACCGGTTGGCTTTTTTTTCAGGCATTTATAAATATAGCTGCTATTTCACGCTTGATTCCTTTAACGGGAATAACGTTGCCTTTTATAAGTTACGGAGGATCTTCTTTAATTATTTGTTTAGCTGCAGTTGGAATATTGGTCAATATTTCAAAATATAATAAATAAAATTAAAATTTCAAAATTATGAAAATATTATTTACAGGCGCTGGTACCGGAGGACATGTTTTTCCGATTATTGCTGTTGCCAGACAATTAAAAAAATTTTATGCAGATAATTCAAAAGAAAATGAATTAGAAATGATTTTTTTAGGAGCGGGTGGATTATCTGAAAAAGTTTTAGAAAAAGAAGGAATTGTGGTAAAAACAATCTTAGCTGGAAAATTAAGACGCTATTTTTCTTTTAAAACTTTTTTAGATTTTATAAAGATACCGCTTGGTTTTTGTAAATCTCTTCTATACTTATATCTCTGGATGCCTGATGTAATTTTTAGCAAAGGGGGATATGATAGTTTTCCTGTTGTTTTTGTAGGCTGGCTTTACAGAATTCCCATACTCATTCATGAATCGGATACTATTCCTGGTCTGGCTAATCGTTTATCGAGTAAATTTGCTAAAAAAATAGGAGTGTCTTTCTCTTTTGCAGAAAAATATTTTCCTAAAAAAAAGACAGCCTTAATAGGAAATCCAATTAGAAAAAAAATTGTAGAAAAATGTATTTTAGATAATCAGGAAGAAAAACAAAAAATTAAAAGTAGTTATAAGATTATAAGCCAGAAACCAGTTATTCTTGTTTTAGGGGGAAGTCAAGGAGCAGAAAAAATAAATAATTTAATTTTATTAACTCTGCCGCAGCTTTTAGAAAAATATGAGATTATTCATCAATGTGGAAATAATAATTATAAAAGCGTTAAAGCAAAATCAATTCAATCAGATAATTATCATCTTTCTCCTTTCTTTGATGAAAATCAACTGTCTAATATTTATTCTATAACTGATTTAATTATTTCACGTTCTGGAGCAGGAAGTATTTGTGAAATTGCTATTTGTGGCAAACCTAGTATTTTAATTCCATTGCCAAAATCAGCTGGAAATCACCAAAGGCAAAATGCCATGGTTTATGCGCAATCAGGTTCGGGAGTTGTTTTAGAACAATTTAATCTAACACCTAATCTTTTACTTAATGAAATTAACAAAATCTTAAATAATAATGAATTATACAGAAAAATGTCAGATAACGCCAAAAGTTTTTCCCGTCCTGAAGCGACAAAAAAAATAACAGAAGAATTAATTGAATTAGGGAAACAATAAATATGAATAAAAATAATAAAATAAAAGTTAGAATGGCGCCTAGTCCAACCGGCTTATTTCATATCGGTACGGCTAGAACAGCATTATTTAATTATTTATTCGCAAAGAAAAACAAAGGACAATTCATTTTAAGAATTGAAGACACTGATTTAGAAAGATCTGAAAAAAAATACGAAGAAGATATTATAAATAGTTTAAAATGGCTGAATCTTAAATGGGATGATAAAATTTTTAAACAAAGCGAACGAACAGAAATTTATCAAAAATATATTAAAAAACTTTTAGATTCAGGAGAAGCATTTTGGTGTGATCATCCTCAAGAAGAATTAGAAAAAGAAAAAAAGGAGCAAATAAAAAAGAAAGAAGCGCCAAGGCATATTTGTAATAGAAAAGGAAAGGCTAAAGATGGAATTATCCGTTTTCGTTGTCCTGATAAAAAAATATTGTTTAATGATTTAATTAGAGGAAAATTAGAATTTAATACTAGTTTATTTGGCGATATTGGAATTGCCAAAAATGAAAAAACTCCTTTATATAACCTAGCTGTTGTTATTGATGACGCTGAAATGGAAATAAGCCATGTTATTAGAGGAGAAGATCATATTTCAAATACTCCTAAACAGATTTTACTTCAAGAAGCGCTTGGATTTAAAAGTCCTGAATTTGCTCATTTGCCTTTAATCTTAGGTCCCGATAAAAGTAAACTTAGTAAAAGACATGGCGCTGTTTCCATGAGTCAGTATAAAAAACAGGGTTATTTGCCAGAGGCAATTAATAATTTTATGGCTCTTTTAGGATGGAATCCAGGCACCGAAAAAGAAATTTTTTCACTTGAAGAATTAATTAATGAATTTTCTTTAGAAAGGGTTCATAAGGCCGGCGCTATTTTCAATCTTGAACGACTTGATTGGATCAATGCTCAACATATTCGTAAAATGAATTTAAATGAATTAACTGAAAAATGTCTTGCATATTTGCCTAAAGATACTGATTTAGAATATGCTAAAAAAATAGTTGCTTTAGAACAGGAACGAATTAAGAAGCTTTCTGATATAGTAGAGTCAGCTAGATTCTTCTTTTTTAAAGATGAATTAGAATATGATTCAGAATTGCTTATTTGGAAAAAAATGGACCTAAAAGACGTCAAAAATAACTTAGAATTATTGAAAGAAATTTTGGAAAAAACCGATAAATTTGATCAAAAATTACTTGAAGCAACTCTTTCTCCACTAACTGAGAAACATGGCAGAGGAGAGCTTTTATGGCCTCTAAGAGTGGCTTTATCAGGCCAAGGTAAGTCGCCAGGACCATTTGAAATAATGGAAATTTTAGGCAAAGAAAAAACCTTAAAAAGGATTAAAGAGGC
>CAZUOI010000004.1:0-6113 GCA_964621945.1 uncultured Candidatus Saccharibacteria bacterium | reverse complement strand
TTGAAATAATGGAAATTTTAGGCAAAGAAAAAACCTTAAAAAGGATTAAAGAGGCAATAAAAAAAACAGAATAATGAAATTTAAATTTTTTCAAGTTATTTTAATAGTTTTTTTAATTTTACCTTTTATAACACAGGGTAGTGTCATTGATAATATTAATAAGCAAATTCAGGATCAAGAATCAAAGAGAGCTGAATTAGAAAAACAAGCTCAAGAATATCAGGCAATTATTAATCAAAAACAAGGAGAGATTAAAAGCTTAAAGAATCAAGTTGCTATTTTCAATGCAAGAATTAACAAAATACAAGTAGAAGTCAATATAACAGAAGATGATATTGACTTAACAGAATTAGAAATAATTCAACTAGAATATGGCATTGAGGAAACAGAAGAAGATGTTTTGGGACAAAAAGATAATTTAGGAAAAATTATTCAGACAATTGCTGAATTTGATCAAGTCAGCCAATTAGAAATGATGTTAGATAGTGAAGATTTTTCTGATTTTTTTAATCAAATAAATTATCTTGATAATCTACAAAACGGAGTTAAAGAAAAAGTTGATAGGCTTAAAGCGTTGAAAATAAAATTAGGAGCAGATAAAGAAAATAAGGAAGATAAAAAGGAACGATTAGAAGGTCTTAAAACACAATTAGATAGTCAGAAATGGTCTTTAGCTAGTCAAAGAGGATCAAAAGAAGACCTTTTATACTACACCAGAGGAGAAGAAGATAAATATCAAGAAATGCTTGCTAATATTGAAGAACAGAAGAAATCATTATTAGGAGATCTTAATAGATTGCGTCAGCAAAAAGCTGCTGAATTAGCTCGCTTAAAAGAATTGCAAGAAAAACCTCCATCAAGTTCTTGGGCATCTCTTAACTGGTTTTATGTTCAAGATGATTCTAGATGGGCAAATACGAATATTGGAATTAGTAGTTTAACTATGTCAAATTACGGTTGCGCTATTACTTCTGTGGCAATGATTTTTAGTAAGCTTGGAACAAACATCACTCCGGGACAGCTTGCCAAAGAACCAATCTATACGAGAGGAGGATTAATATATTGGCCAAATAAATGGAATAGTATACGATTAGTTGAACAAACGTATAAGACGGCTGCAGATTGGTTTAGAATTGACAGAGAAATAGGAGCTGGATATCCAGTTATTGTTCGTATTCAGGCTGATGGTCGGGGAGGAGGTCATTATGTGATTATTCATCATAAAACAGCAGACGGTCGTTATGTTGTTCATGATCCTTTATTTGGCGCTAATATATATCTTGATTCAAGTAGAGTATATATTTCTAATTTATATGAAACAACTACTAGTATAAATCAAATAATTATTTATCATTAATTATGAAGATAGATTCAAATCCAGGAAAAAATTTAATTATGAAGATAAATGGTGAAAAATATGCCAGATATCCCATTAAAACTGCTTTAATTACGCCAAAAGACAAAAATCCATCAGAAATAATTAAAAAATATATCGACGGGCTAACTCAAAAAGGGGATATAGTATTTATTAGTGAGAAAATTATTGCTATAATACAAGGAAGAGCTTATCCGATTAATGAAATTAAAGCGTCTAAAATTGCTAATTGGTTAAGTAAGAGGGTTTATAAGAATCCTGGAGGCATTGGACTAGCATCTCCAGAAACAATGCAGTTAGCCATAGAAGAAGTTGGACTTTGGCGCATTATTTTAGCAGGATTTGTTTCTTCAATAACAAAATTATTAGGCATCAAGGGAGTATTTTATATCATAGCGGGGGATAAGGCTAGAGGGATAGATGGACCCGTTCCTTATGCTATTCCGCCATATAACACTTATGCAAGCAAGATTCCTCTTAATCCTCAGAAAGTAGCTATTGAAATAAGTAAAAAAATAGAACTCCCAACAGCTATTGTTGATGCTAATGACCTAGGGGTAAGGATATTAGGGGCAAGTAAAGAAGTTAATAAAAAAATACTGATTAAAGTATTAAAGGATAATCCGCTTGGTCAATGTGATGAATCTACGCCAATTGGAATTCTTAGAAAATTATAATTATGGAAAAAAGTAAATTTTATTATATTTTATTATTGATAATATTTATTTTCGTTATTTCTAATATAACGCCTGTTTTAGCTTCTGAAGATACACTCGTTAATACAGCTTCAAAAGTAAAGGAAGATTTTGGTCCTGGAGACCGTAATTTTTTTAATGAAATTACTGACAAAGCTCAAGAGCAAATAGAAAAATTAATGAATAAAACTCAAGATAAAGCAAAACAGACGATTAAGGAGAAATCAAAGAATTTTATTCGGAATAGAATAGAGTGGACTAAAGAACTCCTTAGTCCCCTAAAAATTAAAATTCAACAGGGGAGCGATATAATCAGAGAAGAGGTTAATAAGCTCAAAAACTATTTAAAAGATTTATTTTAACTGAAAAAGTGATACCATAGTATTCAGAGTAGGGA
Organism: uncultured Candidatus Saccharibacteria bacterium; assembly: GCA_964621945.1. Lineage (GTDB taxonomy): Bacteria > Patescibacteriota > Minisyncoccia > Portnoybacterales > UBA2143 > JAHJQT01. The sequence continues at coordinate 3,646 of CAZUOI010000004.1, read as the reverse complement.
ATAAAAGGGAATTATCCACAAATAAAATTTGACAGCTATTTAGCTGTATATTAAAATAGATATAATGTCGGACAATATACCTTAATACACATTAAATATATAATAACTATGGAAAGAAGCCAAAAACCAATTCCTCAACATTTAACCGACTTTCTTGACTGGTTAGATATTGAAAAAGGTTTATCAAATAAGTCTCAAGAAAACTATTCCCGCTTTCTTAAAAAGTTTATTAATTGGTTAAAGGAAAATAATCTTGAAGATTTAAAACCTCATCAGCTCTCCCCTAGTCATATTTGGGAATACAGAGTGTACCTATCTCGTCATTCTGAAAAACCTTTAAAAAAATCAACTCAAAATTATTATTTAATAGCTCTTAGATCTTTATTAAATTATTTTGCAAATAGAGATATTATATCTCTGCCAGCAGAAAAAATAAAATTATCTAAAGATAAGGGTGAAAAGAAAATTAATTTTTTAAATATAGAACAAATAGAAAAATTACTTTCTACTCCTGATACAAAAAAAATAAATGGTCTTCGTGATAAAGCAATTTTAGAAACATTATTTTCAACAGGATTAAGAATTGCTGAATTAGTTTCTTTGAACAGAGATCAAATTAGAATTTCTCCTTTAACTGAAGATTTAGAAATTAGCATTATTGGTAAAGGTAATCGTCCTCGTACTGTTTATTTTTCTAAAAGAGCTATTTATTGGCTTAATAAATATCTTAAAAAACGAAGAGACAACGATAAAGCTCTTTTCATTAATTATCAAGGAAGAAAAAATGCTTCAAAAAGACTAACAGATCGTTCTATTGAAAGAAATATAAAAAAATATGCTCTCTTGTCTGGGTTACCTGGAAATACAACTCCTCATACAATTCGTCATAGTTTTGCAACCGATCTTCTTTCTCAAGGTGTTGATTTAAGATTAATCCAGGAATTTTTAGGTCATAGTAGTATCTCTACTACTCAAATCTACGCTCATGTTACAAGTAAAAGACTCAGAGACGTTCATCGTAAATTTCATAGTGGCAAAAATTTAAAATAAAAATATGAGGATATCTTATTCTGGATTAGATACATTTTCTATCTGTCCGGCGAAATACAAATTTCAATATATTGATAGAATAAAAACTCCAAAAGCAAAAGAAGCTGTTTTTGGCACTTTAATACATGAATGTTTAAGAGCATTTCATGAACCAAGCAAACCTCTTCCTATGTCTGAAGACGAGCTTTTAAAATACTTTACTGAAAAATGGAACAGTGATATTTATAAAGATAAACAAGAAGAAGCATTCGCCTTCCATCAAGGAATTGATATTTTAAAAAAATACTATCTTCAAAATCAAACAGAAGAATTTAATATTGTTAATTTAGAAACATTCTTTAGCGCATTCATCGGCAAGGAATTACATCAAATTACAGGCAGAATTGATAGGATTGATAAACTGGAAGATGGAACATTTGAAGTGATTGATTATAAGACAACAAAAAAAATGCCTTCACAGGCAGATGTTGATAATAATTTTCAGCTTTCTACTTATTATCTGGGTATTGTCAGTCGCTGGCCTCAAATAAAAGAACAGAACAAGCCAGTTAAACTTTCATTGCAGTATCTTAAACACGGCGAAAAACTTTCAGCGATAAGAACTAATAAACACATTAAAGAAACAGAAGACAAGATTTTAGAATTAATTTCTGGAATAGAAAAAAGCAGTTTTGAACCAAAAATGAACCCTTTATGTGATTGGTGCCAATATCAGCCATATTGTCCGCTCTATAAACATAAATATATTAAAGAACATAAGACAGCAGATAGTAAACAAATTAAAGACATTATTAAAGAATATTTTGAAATTAAAGCAAAACAAGGAGAAAGCAATAAACGAATAAGTGAATTAAAACAAGAGATTAATCTATATTGCGATAAAAATGAAATAGATAGAATTTTTGGCGATGAAGGATACATTACTCGCCTTTCTCAGCAAAGATTTAATTACGACTCAGAAAAATTAAAATCAATCCTTGAGCCACTAGGAAAATGGCATGAGATTCTAACTGTTGATAAAGTTAAATTTAAGAAAGTAATTGATTCCCTACCTAACGATATTAAAAAAGAAATAGAAAAAATAAAAACATTAGGAAAAGAATTTAAAGTTATCTCAGCTAAAAAGAATTAATTATTTTAAGGAATATATTTTTCAAAATTACCGCATCTAACATATCCAGCATCTTCAGCTTCCTGTTCAGAAGAAAACCAAATCTTATTCTCTTCAGATATTCTTTTAGCAAATGAACAATCGGGCCAATGGTATTTATTAGAATTAATACTGCCTACAAACATCCCCTGCTTGTCCGCCGTAGCTTTAGCAGAGGCGGGTTCTATGGTTTTAATAACTGAAGCAGAAGGATTCTTAATAATAATCTCCCCCCTATCTCTATAAGAATTAACTGACAAGCCAGCACCAAAAACTATTAAAGAAATTAAAACAATACTAATAGTTAAAACAATATCAGATTCATTATTCTTGACGAATTTTTTAAAATCAGATAACATATAGTTATGTCAAAAACAAAATCAGCGGGCTCAACTAGTTTAGGTCGCGATTCTAATCCAAAATATTTAGGAATTAAACTATCCGGCGGGCAAAAAGCTCAACCTGGAGCTATTATCGTGCGTCAAAGAGGAAGTAAATTTATTCCTGGCAATAATGTTCGTAAAGGGAAGGATGATACTCTCTACTCTATCGCCAAAGGTATAGTTAAATTTGCTACGAAAAAAATAACAAAATTTGACGGAAATAAAAGAATTGCTAAGGTAGTTAGTGTAGAATCGAAATAAAACTATATATATAATTTCAAAAGGCGCTGTTAACGCCTTTTTTAGTTTCTCTATTTCTCTTCTGTAATAATGAGTTTTATTTTAGCTTCTAAATTATGAGGTAATTCAATCGGTATTTCATATTCCCCTATTTCTTTAATAGGTTCTTCCAGCTTAACTTGATTTTTTTCAACTTTAAAATTATTCTTTTTTAATTCTTCACTTATTTTTGCTGAAGTAATTGCTCCAAAAAGTTTATTATCTTCTCCAATTTTTACTGGAATCTCTAACTCAAATCCATCTATTTGACTTGCTATTTCTTGAAAACGGATTAATTCTTTTTCTGCTTTTTCTTCATCAATTTTCTTTTGTTCTTCTAATCTTATTATTTCCGACTTACTAGCCAAAATAGCCATTTTTTTAGGAATTAATAAATTGCGGGCATAACCATCAGCCACTTCTTTAATCTCGCCCTTTTTGCCTAATTCATCTACATCTTCTAATAGTATTACTTTCATAATAATTAATTTATTTATATTTTATATTAAATTCTTTGAACTGGCCAGTCGCCTCTTGCCAGTTAATATCTATTTTATTAACTTTTGCTAAGATAGGTCCATTATAGCACCAATCAATAAATTGTTTCAAGTTTTCTTCTTTGCCTTCAGCAATTAATTCTACCATACCATCTGGTTTATTCATAACCCAACCAGTTAAACCTATTTTTTTTGCCTGTCGCCTAGCAGAATCACGATACATAACCATCTGCACTCTACCATGAATTTTAAGAATAATTTGTTTATTCATTTAACATTTCTAATGC
>CAZUOI010000003.1:0-24003 GCA_964621945.1 uncultured Candidatus Saccharibacteria bacterium | reverse complement strand
ATACTACTGATGAAAGATGAAACATTTTTTGTTTTATCAAAAATACCTATTATCTCTATACCAATCTTATCTTCAATAATTTTTGCAAATGATGAAATATTCCCAATCGTATCTCCAGCATCTTTAGTCATTTTCTCAAATTGATTTATATATTCCTCTATTTCAATAGAAATAAAATCAAGTGCATCATTACTTGTATAAAAAATTGTATCTTTAATTTCTATTAATGCGTTTGCAGTAAGTTTAGTTGGTTTATCTATCCATTTTGCAAATGAAGCTTTTGCTGATTGATTGAAAAATAAGAAAGAGCAGGAAGAGAATAAAATCGCCGATATAATTATCATTGCGATTTTTTTATTTGAAATAAGTTTACGTGGTTTTTTTAATTCATCTGAAACAAATTTATTAACTTTATTTATTTTATTTTTTTGATTATTAAAATATCCGTTAAATGAAGATTTTACGTTTCTCAAAGAATTAACAAAATAAGTTGAATATCCAAAATCTTTTTTAATTGAATTATCTTCCATTCCAAAAAAATTAATTTTATTAGGAATATTATCGGTATCTGAATTAATTAACGGTTTTTGAATAAATGGAACTTCTTGATTAAAATTTTCCTCTGCTTTATTTAATGCATTATTATTTTTTCCAGAAAAAATATTTTTAAAATAATTTGTGCTTTTTATTAATTCAGTAATTTCTTCAATTTCATCTTTTGTATAATATCGCCATCCCCGAGAATCTCTTTTTGCTTTTGGAATTAAACCTAAATCCTCCCATCTAATTAAGGTGGTTTTATTTCTATCTATTCTTTTTAAAATGTCCTTAAGACAATATTTTTTTAACATGATTATAAAACAAAAAAGGGCCGAAGTATTTCCCTGAAATAAAAATCAAGGATTCGCCCTTTACGCTGACTTCAAGAATCAAATTCGCCCTTCTTGTCCCGCGAATGCGGGGTTATTCTTGAACTAAATATTTAATTTTTTAAACTTGCTGAATCTCAGAATTAAATTTGTTATTGCCCTAATACCAAATTTGAGTCTAAGCTTCAAAATTTATTTTTTTTCTTGAGGAACATTATTTTCCTATTTTTGACTGCGCGCGATTTTATAAAAATTTAGGATTAACATTCCTCAAAGATTTGTTTTTTTAAAACAGATTATATAAAGCGATCTGCTTTTTTCTAAAGGGCGAATTAAAGAAAAAATTAAGACACGCCCTTATAAAAACTATTTTAAAATTTAGAAAGAACTAAATAAGGAACAAAATGGCCTACTGGAACTATACCAATATACCATCAGTTAAATAATATGAAATTTAGGATAGTACTGTCAATAGCATATTTGGGGATAAAATGTGGATAATAAATAGTATACTATGCAAGCCCACGACTTAAAGAAATAGGCCGTGTCTTTTCAGATTTTTAGAATTTCTCTCTTGTTTAATTCATAGGCCGTTAAAATAAAATTATCTAATCAATCTCAGGCACGGCCTGGATCTCTTAGAATTTTATTTCGACGCACAACCTCTTCTTTAGTCCTAAACTATACCACTATACTATTTTAAACAATAAACATATATAAACATACATAAAGATTACTAATATTTTAACGAAATTGACTCTAAAATAGTGTATTTCGGTCCTTTTCTTAATAAATAGCTTTATTATAATACTTTTAATTATATTAAAATGAGAGTATAATAAAAATAATGAAACAGACAAAAGAAACAGATATCCAAAAAATTGTTAATCACTACTTTTATACTAAGGGTGTAAATTTGGATAAAATAAAGAAGGACATAAAGAAGAAAAAAATTGTTTATTCTAGACATGTCCGTCCAGCTAAACAGCTTTTAGAATTAGCTGGTTCTTTGCGAGAAGCTAAAAAAGCTATTACTAAAGTTTCTAAATGGGCTAAATCAAGAAATCTTGATTATGCAATTGAAACGGTATTTAAAAAATGGTTAGAATTAGATCGACTTAAGCCAAAAGAAATAGTTAAAAAACCGTTTTTTCGCAATGATCCAATGGTCTGGTCAAGAAGCAAAAAAAAGTGGTATGTTATTACTGAAGATGATGAATGGAAAGAATTTGCTGGAGACGAAAAAGATATAAAATGGAAAATTGTGAAATAAATATGTCTATTCAAAAAATACAAACAGGAATTGATAATCCTATTCTTAGAGAAAAAGCTAAGAAAGTAAAAACAATTAACTCTAAAATAAAAGAGATTATTTTAGATATGACTGATACTATGAAATCAGATGACGTTATTGCTGGTTTGGCCGCTCCGCAAATCGGACATTCTTTGCAAATTATCGCTATTAGATTTGATTATAAAAAAGGATGCATGGCTTTAATCAATCCTAAAATAATAAAAACCTTCAACAAAAAAACAATTATGGAAGAGAGTTGTATGAGTCTGCCAGGAATTTCTGTTTATGTTGAACGTTATCATAAAATTATTGCTGAAGCGCTTAATTCTGAAGGCCGCCCTGTAAAAATAAAGGCCAAGGGAATCTTAGCAAGAATAATTCAACACGAGATAGATCATTTAAATGGTGTTTTAATTACTGACTATGAATAAAAACAATTTAAAAATTATTTTTATTGGCACTTCTGAATTCGCTGTTCCAGCGCTAAAATCTTTACTTAAAAACAAGTACAATATAATTACAGTTATTACTTCTCCAGATAAGCCAATTGGCAGAAAACAAGAGATTGCGCCTCCACCTATTAAATACGTAGCTGAAGAATACAAACTACCAGTTTTACAGCCAGAAAAAATTTCGGATATTAAATCTAAAATATTAGACCTTGAACCAGACCTGATTATTGTCTCTTCTTATGGAAAAATAATTCCTAAAGAAATACTAGATATCCCCCATTTAAAATGTCTCAATATTCATCCTTCTCTCTTGCCAAAATACAGAGGGGCTTCTCCTATACAAACAGCTATTCTTAATGGAGATAAAAAAACCGGCATAACAATAATGTTAATGGACGAAGAAATGGATCACGGCCCTATTGTTTCTCAAATAGAAATGAATATTAAGCCAGATGAGAATTATAAGGATTTAGAAAAAAGATTATCTAAAGAATCAGGCAATTTTTTAATAAAAATATTACCCCTATATCTAAACAATAAAATAGAACCTAAAAAACAGGATGATAATAAAGCTAGTTATACAAAAATATTATCTCGCCAAGAAGGAGAAATTGATTTAAATAAAAGCGCCATAGAAATTGAAAGAAAAATAAGAGCCTTTTACCCATGGCCTGGCACCTGGTTCTATTTAAATAAAAAAAGAATAAAAATTATTAAAGCAAAAGCAATAGAGAAAGAACAGAAAACAAGCATAAAAACAGGAAATGGTTTTTTGCTTCTAGAGATTATTCAGCCGGAAGGAAAAAAATCAATGACCGGCGAAGAATTCTTTAGAGGATATAAAAAATAATTGTTTCATTTTTTAATCAATTATGATACAATTAGAACATATCAAATGATACAATTATTTTATGACTAAATTAACTGAACGACAAATTAAAATACTAGATTTTATTAAAAAGTCAGGTGGCACGAGTAATCAAGAAATTAAGAATTACCTAAAAAACATTTCAAGGGTTACTATTGTTCGCGATCTTAATTTTCTTCTAAAAAATAATTTAATTCAACAAGAAGGAGAAGGACGAAGTGTTCATTATAAAGAAAAAATCAAGCAAGATTTTTTACGCTATATTGATGTTGATAAATATTTTCAATCAGATGAGAGAAAAATAAAATTTAAAAGATTTAATTTTGATATCATCAAAAATCTTAAAAATATTTTTAGTCCAGAAGAACTTGCTGAACTTCAAGGCCTTAATAAGCAATATCAGGAAAGAATTAAAAAATTACCTGATAGTATAATAAAAAAAGAATTTGAAAGATTAACTATTGAATTAAGTTGGAAGTCATCAAGAATTGAAGGAAATACATATTCTTTAATTGATACAGAAATTTTAATTAAGGAGAATAAAGAAGCAATTGGACATAAAAAAGAAGAAGCGATTATGATTTTAAATCACAAGAAAGCAATTGACTACATTCTTGATAAAAAAAGCAATTTTAAAAAATTAACTTTAAGTAAAATTGAAAGCGTTCATGATTTGATTATTGATGGTTTAAATATAGAAAGCGGTTTGCGCAAGAATCCAGTTAGAATTACTGGAACACAGTATTTGCCGATGGATAACCAACATCAAATCAGAGAAGCTATGGAAAAAATTATTCAGGCAGTTAATAAATTACCAGATTATTTTTCTAAAGCAGTTTTTATTATGGCAATGATCTCGTATACTCAACCTTTTGCTGATGGCAATAAAAGAACCTCTCGTTTATTGGGCAATGCTTTATTAATGGCAGATAATATTTGCCCACTTTCCTTTAGAAGTATTGATGAATCAGAATACAAAAAGTCAGTTATTCTTTTTTACGAACAAAACAATTTAAGAATGTTCAAAGAATTATTTATAGAACAATTCAAATTTGCTATTGAAAATTATTTTTTAATCTGATACTCTATATAATATGGAAAATAAAGAAAATAAACTATACCAATTAACCTGTTTGTTTAATACTTCTGCTGATATAGAAAAAATTAATCAAATAATAGAAGCAATAAGGCAAATAATCACTTCAAATGAAGGAACTATTTCAGAAAAAAATTATTCGCCAGCGCCAATAAACAAAAGATTAGCTTATCCAATAAAAAAACAGGATGAAGCTCTTTATTGGGACTTTTATTTTTCTCTCCCACCTAAAGAGATCAGCAAGCTTGAACATCTATTAAGGCAGAAAAAAAATATTATTCGTCATATCATCACAAACAGAAAAGAAATAAAACAAAAAACAATTAAAAAACCTATAGATCTAAAGATGATTGATAAGATAGAACCCCTGCCTAACAAAATACCAGATAAAATTGAGAAAAAAGAACCAAGAATTATTAGGGAAAAAGCAAAAATTGAGGATTTAGATAAAAAATTAGAAGAAATACTTAATAAATAAAAATAAAATTATGAATTTTAATAAAGCTATTATTGCTGGAAATTTAACTAGGGACCCTGAGGTAAGAAGCATGCCCAATGGACAACAAGTTGTAAATTTTGGCATAGCTAGTAATAGATATTATAATGACCAACAAGGAAATAAACAGGAAAAAACTGAATTTCATAATATTGTTGCCTTTGGTAAATTAGCTGATATTTCCTCTAAGTATCTAAAAAAAGGATCACTTATTTTAATTGAAGGACGATTACAGACAAGTAATTGGGAAGGCAAAGACGGCGTCAAAAGATACCGAACTGAAATAATTATGGAATCTATGCAAATGGGACCTCGTAGAGATAATACAGGCACAGACAGACAATCACAAAGCCAAGAAAATCCTGAGCAACCCCCTATTTCACAAGAAGAGATACCAGTCATTGAAGCAGAAGAAACTATTGACGCAAATCAAGGCCCTGAGAAAGAAAAAGTTGATGTAAAAGATATACCTTTTTAATTTTATTTACTATGAAACATTGTTATTTTTGCCAAGAAAAAATTGAAGAAATTGATTATAAAAATACTGATTTACTCTATAAATTTATTTCAGGACAATTAAAAATACTTTCTTCAAAAAGAACTGGTGTTTGTTCTAAACATCAAAGAAAATTATCAAAAGCAATAAAAAGAGCCCGTGTTCTGGGCCTTTTGTCATTTACGAGGAGGTAAGAAACTTGTTCTAATAAAGCGAGAAAACAAATTTTTAAATCGCAGGTGTGGGCGCGCAAATTTGCGAAGCAAATTTAGGGATAAGCGATTTTAAAAATTTTGTTTTTGAAGCTTTAATTTTAGAATTAATTAGCTTGCTTTTTTTATCTTTTTAACAATCTCCGTTACTAAACGGGGATTTTCTTTTAAGTGCGCTTTAGAAGCTTCTGATCCCTGTCCTAATTTTTCTCCTTCATAACTAAACCAAGCGCCAGCTCTATCAACTATACCTAATTTAAGTCCTGTATTTAAGATATCAGCTAAACGTGAAATTCCTTCATTATAGAAAATATCAAATTCGGCTTGTTGAAAAGGAGCTGCTACTTTATTTTTCACAACTTTTGCCTTAACTCTGTTCCCGATAATCTGATCTCCTTGTTGAATTTTCGCTGAACGACGAAGTTCAAGACGGACAGAAGAATAAAACTTTAAGGCCTTGCCTCCGGGTGTGTCTTCTGGATTACCAAAGACTATACCTATCTTCATTCTTATTTGATTTATAAAAACAATCGTTGTATTGCTCTTACTGACAATAGCTGTAAGTTTTCTTAAGGCCTGACTCATTAAACGCGCTTGAAGGCCAATATGTATCTGACCCATTTCTCCTTCAATTTCAACACGTGGCGTTAAAGCGGCCACTGAATCAATGACAGCAACATCAATCACGTTTGATTTAACCAAGCTTTCTAAAATCTCTAAAGCCTGTTCTCCTGTATCTGGTTGAGAAATAAGCAAATCGTTAATTTTCACACCTATCTTTTTAGCATATTCAGGGTCTAAAGCATGCTCTGCGTCAATAAAAGCCGCCATACCTCCTTTTTTTTGCGCCTCAGCAACAATATGAAGGGCTAAAGTGCTTTTTCCGCTTGATTCCATGCCAAAAATTTCAATAATACGTCCCCTTGGCATTCCTCCAACACCCAAAGCTAAATCTAAAGAAATAGAGCCAGTCGGGATAACATCAATATCAACGCGTTTAGCTTCCCCTAATTTCATAATTGCTCCATCGCCAAAACGACCCTTGATCTCATCAATTGTCGCTTCTAATATTTTTTCCTTATTCCCCCTTTCATCTATTGTTTTTGTTTTAGTCATAATTTTTTTCTCCTTCATCAATAAAAACATCTCTTGGCCTTGCTCCATCAGCCGGACCAACAATTCCTTTTTCTTCTAAAATATCTATTAAACGAGCAGCCCGCGCGTAGCCAACCCTTAGACGACGCTGAAGTAAGGAGGCCGAGGCCTTACCTGCTCGAACAACAACTTCTTTTGCATCTTCATATAATTCATCATCTGCTGCTGAAATACCTGCGCCCAAACCTGAACCAGCTGAAGTTGTCTGACTTAAAGATACTTCTTCTTTATAATCCGGTTCTTGAAGCGCTTTTAAATAATCTGTAACTTTTTTAATTTCTTTATCTGAAACATAAGCTCCTTGAACACGCCTTGGTTTAGCTGAATTGCCAGTGATAAAAAGCATGTCACCATTTCCTAAGAGCTTTTCAGCTCCCGCCATATCAAGGATAGTCCGCGAATCAATTTGAGAAGCCACCTGACAAGCCATTCTTGAAGTAATATTCGCTTTAATTAATCCGGTGATAACCTCAACTGAAGGTCTCTGCGTAGAAACAATTAAATGAATTCCAACAGCTCTGGCCATTTGAGCTAAACGAACAATAGCTGCTTCTGCTTCTCTGCCATTAGAAGACATTAAATCTGCTAATTCATCAATAACAATTGCGATATATGGAAGATTTTCATCTTCACTAGAATCCTGTCTTGCTTTTATATATGAAGTAATATCTCTTTTGCCTGCATGTTGAAGAACTTCAAAACGCCTTTCCATTTCGCTAACAGCCCAGCGCAAAGCGCCAATTGCTTTATCCGCTTGGACAATAACTGGAGATAATAAATGAGGTATTGATTGATAAGCCGTCAGTTCAACTCTTTTAGGATCTATTAGAATAAGTTTTAAAGTATCAGGAGAATTTCCATAAAGCAAGCTAATAATTATATTATTCAAAGCAACTGTTTTTCCTGTTCCAGTTGCTCCGGCCACAAGTAAATGAGGCATCTGCGCTAAACTAGCAAAAATAGGACTACCAGAAACATCACGTCCTAAAGCAAAAGTTAAGGGAGATAATGACTCTTGAAAAGCAGACCTTTCTAAAAGTGAACGCAATCTAACCAGTACCATTAAGCGATTAGGAATTTCTATACCAACCAATGAACGTCCTGGAATCGGCGCTTCTATTCGTATTGGATGAGCCGCTAAAGCAAGCGATAAATCGTTTTGTAATGATAGAATCTTTGATAATTTAACTCCTTGGGCAGGTCTAAGAGTATATTGAGTAACGGTTGGACCAATATTAACTTCGGCCATTTCAACTTCAATTCCAAAATTTTCCAAGGTACGCTTTATAATATTAATATTTGCCTTAATATCTCCACTAGTTGGCTTACCTTTATCTTTTTCTAAAAAATCCAAACTAGGCATTTTAAAATTAGACGTTAATTTTTTATTTTTTAGAAGCTTCATTTCTCCTGCTGAAGCATTTATAACTATTCCCTTTTTATTTTCTAAAGAATTATCTTTACTTTCTAAAGATTTATCTTTACTGTGATTACCTTCCCAGCCAGAGACTGGTCCGCCTTTGGCGGATTTTGCCTTCCCCTTTATTTTCTGCCATAAATTTATTTTCTGAGTTTTTTCATTATCTCTTTTTACATCAGGAGGCGTAATTTGTTCTTTTTTTTCTTCTTCTTTCTCTTCTTTTTTTCTTGAAATAAAAGAGACGTTAAAAGTAATTAAAATAGAAATTATTAAAAGTGAAAAAAGTGATACTAAACTAGCCCAAAAACCAAGATATTTAAACATAGGATATCCAAAAATTAATCCTAAATATCCTCCTGAATCAAGACCTTGCTCCCCAAAAACATAAAAAATGCCTAAAACACTTAGAATAAAAAGAACTATTCCTATAAAAATAGCCTTGTAAATAGGTGATTTTTTTCCAGTTAAGCTAAAACGAGGAAGAATCACAGCTAAGCCAATTAAGATTAAGCTTAAAGAAACAAGAAAAAATCCTTTTCCAAAAAACATTTTACTTATTTTTAGAAGATACTCTCCAAATACTCCAGCGCCATTAAAAAAGCTTAAAAAGCTAAGAATAGCCAAAGCAAAACAAACTATCGCAAAAATGCCTTTTTTAGTTTCAGAATGTAATAAGGCCTTTTTAGCTTTTAGCTTTTTGCTATTTACTAATTTTTTATTTTTTTTAGAACGTTTTTTAGGCACAGTCTTTCCTTATTTTTTATATCCTGTTCCGGCTGGTATTAGTTTACCAATAATTACATTTTCTTTCAATCCCTTTAAGGAGTCTTCTTTGCCCTGAATAGCAGCGTCAATTAAAACTCTTGTTGTTTCAATAAAGGAAGCAGCTGAAAGAAAACTTTCTGTGCTTAAGGAAACCTTTGTAATCCCTAATAATAATGGTTGAGCAGTTGCCTTTTTACCCGTCTTAGAAACTTTATCATTTTCTATTTGAAAAATATTATGCTCAACTATTTGATCAGTTACAAATCTGGTTGTGCCAGGTTCTTTTATTTTCAAACGCGAAAACATTTGGCGAATAATCATCTCGATATGTCTGTCATTAATATTTTCCCCGGCAAAAGTATAAATTTTTTGCACTTCTTTGATTATATATCTTTGGACAATTTCTTTTCCAGCTGTCGCAAATAGATCCTTCAAGTCAATGCTTCCTTCACTGATTTGCTGACCAGCAGAAATTAAATCTCCTTTTTTAAGTCTTATAGACATACCATCGGGTAAAGTATATTCCAAAATTTTTCCGTCAGAGGCGGATCCGCCTTTGGCGGACTTTTCTTTCATTTCTTCTATTGGTTTTATTTGAACAATTATTTGCTCGCCCTTTTTTATAATATCCTGAACCTTTCCATCAACTTCTGAGATAATAGCTTTTGCTTTTGGTTGACGCATTTCAAAAATTTCTTCTACTCGAGGTAATCCCTGGGTGATATCTTGTCCACCAGCCACTCCACCAATATGGAAAGTCCTTAAGGTAAGCTGTGTCGCTGGTTCTCCAATAGCTTGAGCTGTAACAATCCCAATAGCTTCACCTAATTCAATTAACTTATTTCTTCCTAAATCATATCCATAGCATTGCTGACAAACACCATCTTTTGATTTACAAGAAATAACTGATCTGACATTAATTTTGTCAGTTCCTAACTCATCTATCTTTTGAGCTATATTTTTATCAATCATCTGACCCGGCTTAATTAAAATATCTTTCTTGCCTGCCTTGCCGGTAGGCAGGTTTTTAATTTCTTCCAAGCTAACTCTTCCAAAAATACGAGAAGCAAATGAATTGCCAAGGTCTTCTCCATCTTCTCTATATACGCAAATACCTTTTTTATCGCCACAATTTTTTTCACGAATAACAACATCCTGACAAACATCAACCAATCTTCGCGTTAAATAACCAGCGCTGGCTGTTTTCAAGGCCGTATCAGCTAATCCTTTTCTTCCACCATGAGTGGAGATAAAGTACTCTAAAATATTAAAACCCTCTTTATAGGAACTTTTAATCGGTAACTCAATAATTTCGCCTAATGGATTAACAACCAGACCCTTCATACCAGTCATCTGGGTTAATTGCCCTAAAGAGCCTCTTGCTTTTGAATCAAAAATACTAAAAACAGAACTATTTTTATCAAGCACTTCTGATGTTTTTTGAGATATTTTTTCTTTAACACCATTCCAGATTTCAATAACACGCGATTTTCTTTCACCATCAGTTAAGAGGCCCTCATTATATTGACTTTGGATTAATTCAACTTTTTTATCAGCTTGTTTAATCCATTCTTTTTTTTCTAGAGGAACATTTAAGTCTCCCATACTCCAGCTAATGCCTGAGGTTGTCGCATATTTGAAACCCATTCTTTTTATCTTATCCATCATCAAAGCTGTTTTTTCAATGCCAATCTTGTCTATTAATTCAGAAATCAATTTACGCAATTCAAATGATTTCATTGTCTTATTAATATACTTTATTTTAGACGGCAATGGCTCATTAAAGATAATCCGACCAACTGATGTCTCAATAATTTCATTATTGATTCTTACTTTAACTCTTGCCTTTAAATGAACTTGTTTAAAATGTTTTGCTAAAAGAGCTTCTTCTGGATTAGCGAAAATTTTTCCTTCGCCGACTAAACCATCTTTAATTTTTGTCATCCAATAGCATCCTAAAACCATATCCTGCGTTGGAATAACGACTGGCTCGCCAGTAGCTGGCTTCAAAAGATTGACTGAAGAAAGCATTATATTTTTAGCTTCATTTTGCGCTTCATTGCTTAAAGGCAAATGAACGGCCATTTGATCACCATCAAAATCAGCATTAAAAGCTCGACAAACTAAAGGGTGAACTCTAATTGCTTTTCCTTCAACAAGAACTGGATTAAAGGCCTGGATACCTAATCTATGCAAAGTAGGAGCTCTGTTTAATAGAACATAACGATTCTTTGTAACTTCTTCTAAAATAGCCCAAACTTCATCTATCTCTTCTTCAATTAAGCGTCCAGCGCCACGAACATTATGAGCCAATCCTCTTTCAACTAATTTGTTTATAACAAACGGCTTAAAAAGTTCCAAAGCCATATACTTAGGCAATCCACATTGATTAAGTTTTAATTCTGGTCCAACAACAATAACAGACCTTCCTGAATAATCAACTCGCTTTCCAAGAAGATTTTGTCTAAATCTACCCTGTTTGCCTTTAAGCATATCAGCTAATGATTTAAGAACTCTTCTTTGCCCTGTTGAAGCGGCCACCATAACTTGTCCTCGACGACTTGAATTGTCAATCAAAGCATCAACTGCTTCCTGAAGCATTCTTTTTTCATTTCTACAAATAACTTCGGGAGCTTTAAGTTCAATTAATCTCTTAAGACGATTATTCCTATTAATTACTCTTCTATATAAGTCATTAACATCAGAAGTTGCGTAACGTCCGCCATCTAATTGAACCATTGGACGCAAATCAGGAGGCATTACTGGCAAAACAGTCAAAAACATCCATTCTGACTTTATTTTAGCATTAATCATTCCTTCAATAATTCTTAACCGCTTAAAAAGCTTACCCTTAATAATTACGCTAGCGTTTTTTGTTTTATCAAATAATTCTTTTGCTAAAGCTTCTAAATTAATCTTTTCAAAAATCTTTCTTAATGTTTCGGCTCCTGTTCCTGCTTCAAAAACTTGTCCATATTTTAAACTAAAATTACGATAATCAATTTCTGAAAGTATTTGATGAAGATAAAGACTTCTTATTTCACGTATTGTTGTATCTTTTTGTTCTTTAAGACTTGCTTTTTCTTTAATATCTGATTTTTTAACATCTTTACCCTTTATTTTTTGCTTATACTCCTTATTTACCTCATTAATAACTTGTTTTCTTTCATCTTCATTAATCTTTGTAATAATATATCCTGCAAAGTAAATTACTTTTTCTAATTCCTGAGAAGAACGATCTAAAATTAATCCCATTTTAGAAGGAATACCACGCAAAAACCAAATATGAGAAACAGGCACCGCCAAATTAATATGACCCATTCTTTCTCTTCGCACAATTGATCTTGTAACTTCAACTCCACATTTATCGCAAATTACTCCCTTGTATCTTATCCTTCTATATTTCCCACAATAACATTCCCAATCCTTTTCAGGGCCAAAAATCTTTTCGCAAAACAAGCCATCTTTTTCAGCTCTTTGAGTTCTATAATTAATCGTTTCTGGCTTTGTTACTTCGCCATGAGACCAATCCAAAATTTCCTCTGGACTTGCCAGTTTCAAACGAATAGATTTAAAATCTGATACTTTTGTACTTATAGCCATAAATATTATTTTTCAACTAATTCTACTCCTAAGCCAAGCGCTTTTAATTCGCTTACTAGAACATTAAAAGAAGCTGGAATATTAGGAGATTGAATCTTCTTTCCTCGGATAATTGAATCATAAGCGCCAGATCTTCCGGTAACATCATCTGATTTAATGGTAATCATTTCTTGTAAAGTATTAGCAGCGCCATACCCTTCTAGGGCCCAGACTTCCATCTCTCCAAATCTCTGTCCACCAAATTGAGCTTTGCCACCTAGTGGCTGTTGAGTAATTAAAGAATAAGGTCCAACTGAACGCATATGAATTTTATCTTCAACTAAATGAAGCAATTTTAATATATAGGTATAGCCAACTGTAATTGGCTGTTCAAACGGTTCTCCATTTCTTCCATCATATAAAGTGACTTGTCCACTTTCAGGCAAACCAGCTTTTTTAAGTTCTCCTCTAATTTTTTCCTCCGAGATTCCTGCTAAAGCTGGCGTAATTGCTTTATACCCCAAAGCATTAGCCGCCCATCCTAAATGTGTTTCTAAAATCTGCCCTATATTCATACGAGAAGCGACTCCCAAAGGATTAAGAATAATTTCGACAGGAGTGCCATCAGCTAAATAAGGCATATCTTCTTCTGGAAGAATCTTAGCAATAACACCCTTATTTCCATGTCGGCCCGCTAATTTATCGCCAACTGAAATTTTTCTTAATTGAGCAATTTCAACTTGAATGCTTTTAATAACTCCACTTTGTAATTTATCGCCATTCTCTCTTGAGAAGATTTGAATATCAACAATCCGACCTCGTTTTCCATGAGACATTCTTAAAGAAGAATCTTTGACGTCTCGAGCTTTTTCTCCAAAAATAGCCTGAAGAAGTCGTTCTTCAGCTGTCAAATCTGTTTCTCCTTTAGGTGAAATTTTACCAACCAAAATATCATTAGGACCTACTTCAGCGCCAACTCTAATAATTCCTTCTTCATCTAAATCCTTTAGTCGATCTTCTCCAACATTAGGAATATCAGGCGTCGTAATTTCAGGACCAAGTTTAGTTTCTCTAACATCACAAGTAAATCTTTCGATATGAATTGAGGTATAGCGATCATCTTTAACAAGTTTTTCTGAAAGAATAATGGCATCTTCAAAATTACTGCCCCGCCAAGACATAAAGGCAACTAAAACATTTTGACCCAGAGCCAGCCGGCCATTTTCTGTAGCAGCGCCATCAGCCAAAATATCTCCTTTTTTAACACGCTGACCTTTTTTAACTAAAGGATGCTGACAAATAGATGTATATTGGTTTGTTCTGCTAAATGAATGAAGGATATATTCTTTTTTAATATTCTTTTTTTCTGAAACAACAATTTTGTTAGCATCAACACTTTTAATAACTCCGTCTTGTTCAGCAACAATAACTTGACCTGAATCTCTGGCCGCTTTATCTTCTATACCAGTTCCAACTAGTGGCGCCTGTGGTTTAATGCAGGCCACAGCCTGCCTTTGCATATTTGATCCCATCAACGCTCTGTTACTGTCATCATGTTCAAGAAAAGGGATTAAAGAAGTTGCAATACTAATTGGTTGCTGAGGCAAAACATCAATAAAATCAACCTTGGAACGGTTAATTACTCCTGGTTCTCCGCAAATTCTTGCTTCAACTTTTTTATCTAAAAGCTCTCTATTTGAAGATATATTAACTCCAGCATGAGCAATATTATATTTCTCTTCTTCAGCCGCATTTAGATAAACAATCTTATTAGTCAGCTTTCCATTATTTACTTTTCTATAGGGAGATTCAATAAAACCATATTCATTAATTCTAGCGCAACATGCTAAGTGGCCAACTAATCCAATATTAGGACCTTCTGGCGTTTCAATTGGACAAATTCTGCCGTAATGACTTGAATGGACATCACGAACTTCAAAACCAGCCCTTTCTCTTGTTAGTCCGCCAGGACCCATCGCTGATAAACGTCTTTTATGCTCCAGCTCAGCTAAAGGATTATGCTGGTCCATAAATTGTGAAAGTTGAGAAGAAGTGAAAAATTCTTTAATTGATGCCATGAAAGGACGCGCGTTAATCAATTGTCCAGGCATTAAACCAAATACATCCAAAGTTGACATTCTATCGCGAATAATTCTTTCCGTTCTGGCTAAGCCAACTCTTAATTTATTCTGAAGAAGCTCGCCAACAGAACGAATTCTTCTATTGCCTAAATGGTCAATATCATCTGGCTTGGCTACAGGATTATTATTCAATTGAATAATTTCTTTAATGATTGCAACAATATCTTTAAAATGCAAAACTCTATCTTCTTTTGTAATCTTATTATCAAAAGATGGAAATTCTTTAAGTCCAACATGAGATAATCTTTGATTCATTTTCCATCTACCAACTTCACTTAAATCATATCTTTCAAAAGAAAGCATTGCTTCAAGAAAACCCCTAGCATTATCTTCGGTTGCTAAATCACCCGGTCTAATTCTTTTATGCACTTCAATAAACGCTTCGCCAGGAGTTTTTGAAACATCTTTTCCGATGGTTGCTTCAATGTAGTCAAATTCTCCATTATTTACATTTGAAAAAATATTTTTAATCTGGTCATTATTTAAATTATCCTTTTTGTCAGGATCCATAGCAGCAAAAACTTTTAATAAGGCTGTTACTGGAACTTTTCTTTTCCTGTCAATTTTAACATTAATTGATTTGTCCGAATCTGTTTCAAATTCAAACCAAGCTCCCCAATTAGGAATTACTTTTGCTCCAAAGAGTTGAGTGCCTTTTGAAAATTTAGAAGTAAAAAACACCCCAGAAGATCTTATCAACTGGGAAATAACAACTCTTTCAACGGCGTTAACAATAAAAGTCCCGCGATGAGTCATTAAAGGAAAATCGCCAAGAAAGATATCTTGTTCTTTTTCCTCTTTTGTTTTGTTGTTAACTAGTTTAACTCGGCAGTACAAAGGCGCTTCATAGGAAACATTGCGAGATTTTGCTTCAAGCTCATCGTGCTTTGGTTCTTCTAAGTGATAATCTAAAAAGTGAAGCTCTAAATCACTGCTTCCCCAATCCTTAATAGGAGAAAATTCATCTAAAAGGTTTCTTAATCCTTTTTTCCAAAACCAATTATATGAATTTTTCTGTATTTCAATAAGGTCAGGAAGTTGAAAAGTGTTTTTTGTTTTTTCAGACATAAAAACAAGCCCTTCCATATCTAAGAAGGAATTTTCTTTTATTTAAATTTTATTTATATATACAGGATAGTTATATTCAAAAAAATTAATACTTGTCTGCCGACAAGGCAGGTATATTTAGTATAAACAAAATTAAGAAACTGTCAAGCGAATTCCTACTCTTCCACTACTTCTTCTGATGCAGGCGCAGACAACTGTTCTATTAACGCTTTAATATTCTCATTGTCAGGAATTAATTGATCAATAATTTGATACTGAATAAGCGCGTCTTCATTTCTTCCATCTGTTTGATAAGATAATCCTAAAGCATATCGCGCGTTAGCATATTGAGGAGTAATAATAACTGCTTGTTCAAACATAGGAATCGCCTCTTTGGCCCGATCTAAATTAAAATATAATCTTCCTAATTGGAAATATATTTCTGTAGCCGCTCCTGCTAAATCAGAATCTCGCTGAAAACTTAATCCCTTTAATTTACTAAGAATAGATTCCATCTGTTCAACTGCTTTTTCTAAATCACCTTTTTCTTCATAAACAAGAGCTAATTGAACATGAGCATCTAAATAATTATCTTTTAGTTCAATAGCTTTTTGACAATGACTAACTGTTTCCTCCCAGTTTTTTTCTTCGCTAATCAAATTAATACGGCAACGCTCCCTGTAAAAGAAAGGATTATTTGGTTCTAGTTCAGACGCTTTAGCAAAAGCTTCTAAAGCAAATGGGATTGTTCCACCAACAAGACCGCTAGAATCGCGATAAATATTGCCTAAGTTTTCCCAAGCAGAAACTGAACTAGGACTTAACGAAGAAGCTAATCTTGCTTGTTCAATGGATCCCGATGCTAAAGCCTGAAGCAATTCTACATTCTGTTCTTCTTGCGGTTTGTTCGCTTCATCCCAGGCGTTAATTAAATAAACTTGAGATAAGGCTCTTCTATAATTCTCACGATATCCATTCAAATTAACTATTTTCTCCATCTTTAATACTAAATCTTCATTAGTTTCGGATGGTTGCTTAAAAAGAGTATCAGCATAATAGAATACTCCTCCTAAATAAAATAATCCGGCGAAAGCGAATATAATGATTAACAAAACAACATTCATAACCAATCCAATTTCAGGCATTTTCTTAAATGAAAATGTTGTTTTTTTATAAGGAGCTGACTGAATTTTTTGCCAGCCAACAATACCTAAGGCTGTAAAAAGCCAAAAGTAAAAGCTTAAAACAGTATTCTGCATATAGACAAACTGCCCAACTGCTAAAGCAAGCCAAGCTAGAAAGAATGGCAAAATTATTAATTTATCTTTATTATCTTTTAAATCTCCTTTATCTCTCATCTTTTGCAAAGACAAAGAAATAATTAATAAAAATATAAATAATATTAATAAATAAGAAAGAACTCCGAGTATACCTACAGAGCTAACCATTTCCATTAAGTGACTGGAACCTTTATCAAATCTTACGTTCCAAAAATTACTTTGATTAAATTCTACTGGCTTGTATTTAACAAAATCAGACATATAGGTTCCGGGGCCTGAACCTAAAACAGGATAATCTTTAAGCGATTGCCAAGCAATTAGCTTAGATGTGTCGCTGTCTAGAATAAGCTCATGAGGCAAATCAGCGCTAACAAAAAAGATATCATCTAATATCCCTATTTTAGCATCAAATCCAACTAAATAGAATGCGGAAATAAGAAGCAAAATAATCGGAATCATTAATAACTCAGTATTCCATCTAAATATTCTTGTCCAAAAAGCCATAATCATTAAGAATAATGTCATAACACCCAAAGCAAGCCAAGCCGCCCAAGAATTAATTATAACCAATAAAATCGTTGAAGCAATTATTAGAACTATTCTCGATATAGATTTAATTTTTTTGCAACTACTAAATAATTCCTTAATCTTATTTTTCTTTTTATTACCGGCTAAATTATCTTTATTAATATCATAAGATTTTTCTTTCTTTTTTGCGACTAGAATACCACCTATTAAAATTCCAATAATTGCTACTAGAAAAATAGACAAACCTTCTAAAGAACCACTAACTGTATTGAATGATCGATAAGACATCATTTCTGGAATTCCTGGAATTCTACTCCAAACATTAAATATTGATAGATAAGTCGAGAGAACAACTAACCAACTTGAAGCTAAGACTAAATTTAAAATCTTTTGCAAAGACAATCCTTGCTTTTTAGAAGAGGTATCTGATTTTAATTTCTTTAAACTAAAATTATTAACTATTACAAAATACATTACACATAAAGATAATATTCCTATAATAGAATCGGAGAAACGCCCATAAAAGCCAAACCACGAAGAAATTTTATCAATAGAAAAAATACCACTTAAAATCATTATGAACATAAAAACTAAAATCCATAAATCAAGCGGCGTTCTACGAAAAGAAATTTTCTTTTGGGCAATTGTCATCTTGGCAAGCCAGGCTAAAAAAGCAAGAGCCACCAAGAAAACTAGCAAATACTGCTTATTAAATTCATAGGCCTCAACTGTCCAAGAAAGCCAGAATAGAGGAATAAAAAAAACAAGCGCGTAAAGCGAGTATTTTATAATAAAATTACATATTTTTCGCATTATTTTTTTGTTGTTATAAGTAGTAATAAGGTATTTCAACTGCCTTAAACATCAATAAAAACGTTATCTCTGCCAATCTCTAATTAGCAAAATAGATTACTTTATTGTTGTCTTATATCAGTTTACAATAACAATCAAAATCCTACATTCCCTAATCAAAACAACTAATTTATTTATTTTTTATTACTTAAATTATACCACTATTTATAAAAACATCCCAATAAACTTATCCACAA
Organism: uncultured Candidatus Saccharibacteria bacterium; assembly: GCA_964621945.1. Lineage (GTDB taxonomy): Bacteria > Patescibacteriota > Minisyncoccia > Portnoybacterales > UBA2143 > JAHJQT01. Next base: position 5,253 of record CAZUOI010000003.1, on the reverse strand, counting down.
AGCTAGTAATTCATATCCCTTTATAATGCTCTAATTTCTCAATATTATTATGAACATCTAAAATAATACAAACAGCATCTACTCTAGATTGTCCTTTATATCTCTTATTCGCCATATACGCCTCCGCATTCCAATAAAGCTTCTTTAGCTTCTTATAACCAATTGATTCTTCAGGCGAAACAAAAGCATTGTTTTTTTTAGTTCTTACTTCTACAAATATTAAAATATTATCCCCGCCGGGCGGGGCAGGCTTTCTTGCAACTAAATCAATTTCAGAATATTTTGTAGAATAATTCTGCTCAATAATCTCATACCCCTTATCTTCTAAATATTTCCTCGCTACCTCTTCCCCTATTTTCCATGTTATATCTTTATTATTCATAATTTCTACTCCTGTCGATACTGCAAGGCCTCAGCCATATGCGAAACATTTATTTCTTCCGCCCCTTGTAAATCAGCAATTGTCCGAGCAACTTTAATCATTTTAAAATAAGAACGAGCCGAAAATTGAAACATATTTGCAGCTTGACTAAGTATCCCTTCCACATCTTTAGGCAAGAAACAATACTTTTTAATATCTTTATTCCCCATTTCAGCATTACAATGTATCTTTCTGCCTTTAAATCTTTTCTGCTGAATCTCCCGCGCTTGATAAACCCGCTCCCTAATAGATTTTGAACTTTCTAAAAACTTAACCGCTCTTTTATTTTGAGCCAACTTATTAACATCAACTGAAGAAACCCTAATGTGCAAATCTATTCTATCTAAAATAGGACCTGAAATCTTTTTAGCATATCTCTTTATTTCTTTTAAAGAGCAAGAACATTCTTTTTTAGGATGATTCAAATAACCGCAGGGACACGGATTAGCTGAAGCAACTAAAATAAATCTAGCTGGATATTCAGTGCTCATTTTAGCCCTAGAAATAGTCACAACTCCATCTTCTAATGGCTGACGCAATGATTCCAAAACAGAACGGGGAAATTCATTAAATTCATCTAAGAAAAGAACTCCACGATGTGCTAAACTAATTTCACCGGGTTGCGGATTAGTTCCTCCACCCACTAAACCAGCTAAAGAAGTAGAATGATGAGGAGACCTAAAAGAACGTGTTCTTATTATTGAAGCGCCGGGTGGAATATTCCCGCTCGCTGAATAAATTTTGGTAACCTCCAAAGATTCTTGTTCGCTTAATAAAGGTAGAATTCCAGGCAGAGCTCGAGCCAACATTGTTTTGCCAGAGCCAGGACTGCCAACCATAATAGCATTATGTCCTCCGGTGGCTGCTATCTCCATAGCTCTTTTTGCCTGTTCCTGCCCTAAAACTTCCATCATATCAAATTCGCTATCACATAAATCAATATAAGCTGATTTTTTAAATTCCGCTTTAATAATTTTCTGACGATTAAATAAATGAGATATTAGTTGAGATAAGCGTTCAGTTGGATAAATATTAATTGAAGAAAAAATCGTTGCTTCGTTGACTGAATCCTTAGGCAAAAAAATATTCTTAAATCCTTTTTCTTTGGCAAATAAAGCCAAAAGAAAAGCACCTTTAGTGTGGCGCAAAGATCCGTCAAAAGAAAGTTCTCCAAAAAATAATGACTTTTCCGGAATTGGAAAATCAGCTACGGCTGATAAAATACCTAAAGCAATTGGTAAATCATAAAAAGAGCCCTCTTTAGGAATATCAGCCGGAGCTAAATTTACAGTAATTTTTCTAGCTGGAAATTCCATTCCAGAATTAACAATTGCCGCTTTAACTCTTTCCTTACTTTCGGCCACTGCTTTGCCCGGCAAACCAACAATTTCAAATCCAGGCAATCCCCGACTGGCAATATTGACCTCTACATCAACTGGCAATGTTTCCAATCCAGAATATAGTACTGATGGTATTTTAGTTAAAGCCATAAAAAGATGGACAGGCACGTGCCTTACAGAGCTACATCCTTGCGCCCGCCTGCCAACGAGGCAGGAAGCAAGGTTGTGCGAATAAGGCCGTGCCTTTTCAGATTTTTAAACTAATTCTACTTTACATTATAATACTTATCTCCTTTTAGCTCAATTAATCCCTGCATCTCCATCATAGATAATTTCACACCCAATTCTGAAACAGATATCTCCAAATGACGCGACATTTCATCAATCCCTAACGGCTCCCGTTCTAAAAAAGCAATAATCTGTTCTTCTATGTTGTTATCTAAAGTCACGCTTGTACGTGAAGAAGACAAATTTTTAGTTTTCTCTAGAAGCGAGCAATTTAGGTTTTTTTGACGCGCGTCGGAGCCCTTTAGGGTAAAGCGCTCAAAAAAATCTGAATGCGAGCTTCTATCTTTTCCCCTAAACCACCTCAAAATATCCTTCGCGCTTAAAACCATCTCAGCGCCATTTTTAATAAGCATATTAGTTCCTTTTGAGACACTACTTGTAATCGGCCCTGGCACCGCAAAAATCTTCCTTTTAAATTTTTTAGCTAAATTAGCTGTAATTAGAGAACCACTTTTCTCCCCTGCCTCAATAACTAAAACAGCTTGTGACAGCCCAGCCACAATTCTATTTCTTCGTGGATAAGTCCATAAAGCCGGTGCCATATCACCCTCGTATTCAGAAATAATCATTCCCTTATTTTCTATAATATCATTATATAATTCTTCTTGATCCTCAGGACTAATTCTATCAATCCCGCAAGGCATCACCGCAATAGTCCGGCCGCCAACTCTTAAAGCTATTTGATGAGCCAAAGCATCCCCTCCATACATAAAACCAGAAACAATCGTAATGCCACTTAAAGCAACCTCCCCAACTATTCTTTCTATTGCTTGTTCTCCATAATGCGTCAACTTCCTACTCCCGACCACTGCTAGACAATTATTGAAAAGATGGGCAGGCACGTGCCTTACAGAGCTACATCCTTGCGGAGCAAGGTTGTGCGAATAAAGCCGTGCCTGGTCAGATTTCTCAGATCGCACTTTATAATAAATCTGCTTCGGCGCGTCCTTGCCTATTTTTTTTAAAAGTTCAGGATATTCTTTATCATCTTTGTAAATAACGTTGCTCATAAATATCCACCAAAATTACTTGACAAAATTTTTATAATTTGATAAGTTTAAAATAGAATACATATAAAAAACACCTCTACTGGTTTTGTCCTTTAGCGGTGTTTTTTCTTTTTATACTCTAATTTTTTTCTTAAATTATCCATGAAGATAATTTTTTCTCTTGCTGTTTTCTTTAATAATACAGAACATGTTTTTACATAAGGACTCATAACATATTTTAACTTATTGTTTCTATAAAGATATTTTACCAAAGAGTAAAAATCTCCATCACTGCTAATAATTAACGCTTTGTCATATTTCTTATAATCAATCATTGCCTGCAAAACCAAATCAGCATCAATATTCCCTTTAACTTCTCCTTTTTTATTAGGCAAAGTTGGCTTAAAAACACAAACATAGCCAACTCCTTGTAGAAAAGAATACAAATCCTGATTAGATGGAATATAACCAATAAATAAATACGCCTTGGATATGCAATATTTTTCTTTAAGATAAATCCTAAACTTTTTGTAATCTAACTTCCATCCTAAATTTATTACCCCTAAATTTAAATTCTGGCTATCTATAAAAGCATAATTATTTTCTTTATTTTTATTATTTTTGATCATTAATAATTAATTACTTTACATTATAATACCTATCTCCTTTTAGCTCAATTAATCCCTGCATCTCCATCATCGATAACTTCACACCTAATTCTGAAACAGATATCTCTAAATGACGCGACATTTCATCAATCCCTAACGGCTCCCGTTCTAAAAAATTAAGGATTTTATTATCTATGGACCGTGCCTTAAAAGGATGGACAGGCACGTGCCTTACAGAGCTACATCCTTGCGCCCGCCTGCCAGCGAGGCAGGAAGCAAGGTTGTGCGAATAAGGCCGTGCCTGGTCAGATTTCTCAGATCGCACTTTATAATAAATCTGCTTTGGCGCGTCCTTGCCTATTTTTTTTAAAAGTTCAGGATATTCTTTATCATCTTTGTAAATAACGTTAGGCATATTTTCTATTCCCAAAAAGAATTTGTTTTTTTAAATACCTTATCTATCCATCTACAAATTCCTTTACAATCAGAATGAGATTGAGGCGGTTTTTCTTCATTTAAAATTCCTCTCGCTTTCATAAGCAACTCTGGAACAATATCTATATTTAAATTCACTTCCATAGAATAAACTTCAAATCCTAATTTAAAATCTTCATCATTGTCTATATCTTTATTGGGCTGACAATAAGTCAAAGAAAGATTAGTTACTGGCTTATATCCATATTCTTCAGCCAAATAAGCGTAACAATTCAATTGAACCTCATATAATGGTAAAAGTTCATCCTGTCTTTCGGTAAATTTAGCTGTTTTATAATCAACAATATGATAATTGCCATCTTTCATCTTAAAAATATCATCTGGATAACCAGTTAAAATCCAATCCCCATGCTTAACTGGCAGTTTAAAATAAATATCGCCTTCTTCAATTTCAACTAGATCTTCTATTTCTAACCAATCAGGCGCTTTATTTCTTTCTAAAAAAGATCTATGAGCGCTTCTTTTGGTAATCGCGTCTAAGGTGCTAAAAATACCAGGGAAAATGCCAGGCGGTTTATCTATATGCCGTTCAATCCAAAAACAGCGAGGGCAAAAATCTGGCATATTTAATCTGCCTAAATCCTTGGCGCTAATTACTTTTAATTTGTTCTGTTTCATTTATTTTTCCTCTGAAATCCGCCGTGTTCTTGATAAACTCTTATCCAAGCCCGACGCAAATTATTTATTTTAACTCTTTGTTTTTGATATTTAGCTAAAGCTTTATTTAATGCTTCTTTAATGTCATTATTTTCAATAGTGGCTGTAATAAAATCTATTTTAGTTATAATATTAGCAATTATTCTCATGGTCTGCTCTAATTTATTAAAAGCCATTTCATTACTTGAAAATCTATCTCCATAACTTTCAGCGATTAATTTCGGAATTAATTTAGATAAAGAATAAAGAATCTCAAATTCGTTTAATAAATATTTATCTTTTTTGCTCCTTTTAATAATCGGAATTAACTTAAAAATTTCTGAAGATAAAAGAGTTGTCTGACGATATACATCTAAATCGCGAAAACTTTTAACTGGCGTTCTAACTCTATATTTATTGTATTCTTGTTTTTGATAAGCCATGAATTATTTTTTCCTGCCTTTCTTTTTCTTTTT
>CAZUOI010000002.1:0-30060 GCA_964621945.1 uncultured Candidatus Saccharibacteria bacterium | reverse complement strand
TTAATATTTGGGAAAAATAATTATCTAATTATAGTTGCTTGTAGTTTATTAAGTTTTTTATAAACACCGCCTTTATTAATTAATTCCTGATGGTCACCCTCTTCAATAATACGGCCTTTTTCTAAAACTAAAATCAAATCAGCTTTTTGAATTGTGCTTAAACGATGAGCAATGACAAAAGTAGTCCTGCCCTTAATTAGCTTAGACAACGCTTCCTGAACTAATCTTTCTGTAGCTGAATCTAAACTAGAAGTTGCTTCATCAAGAATAAGAATACTAGGATTTCTTAAAATAGCTCTGGCGATAGCCACTCTTTGTTTTTGTCCAGTAGAAAGTTTGACTCCTCGTTCACCAACTAATTGTTCGTATTTTTTATCAAATTTCTGAACAAATTCATGAACATGAGCTACTTTAGCAGCTTCAACAACCTCTTTATCTGTTGCTTTTCGCCGACCATAATGAATATTATTTTTAATAGTATCATTAAATAAAGTTACTTCTTGTGGAACAATAGCAATTTGCCTTCTTAATGATTCTAAATTTACTTCGGCAATATCTTGATTGTCAATTAATATTTTACCTTGTTTGGGAATATAATAACGAGAGATTAAATCAATTAAAGTTGTTTTACCAACTCCACTTTCACCAACTAAAGCAATCATTTGTCCTTGTTTAATTCTAAAATTAATATCTTTCAAAACATTTTTATTTTTCTGATAGCCAAAACTAATATTTTGAAATTCTACAGAACCCCTAATATTTTTAAATTCTTTTTTATCTTTTTGATATAATTCTGGCTTAACATCAAGAAGTTTTGTAGCTCGTTGAATAGCAGTTAGACCAGTTCTAATTATTCTATAATTATTAGCTAACATGCCAAAAGGAGCATAAGTCAAACTAATATATCCTACAAACATTACTAATTGACCAGGAGTGATAATTTCTATATTTAAAAAATAAATAGCCATACCAAATATAAAAACAAAACCTATACTAAAAATAGCTTGTTGCCAAACACCAAGATCGCGCCAGGAATTTAAAAATAACTTATATTGCTGACCGGCCTTGATTCTAAAATCTTTATAAGCTCTTTTTTCTTCTCTTTGTTCATGAGTAAAAGATTTTACTGTCTGAATATTAAGAATAGAATCATAAAGATTTCCGTAAGATTTTTCGTAAACTTTATTCATTCTCTTTTGCACTTTAACAATTGCTATTGTTTTCCAAACAGAAGCTAAAGAATAAAGAATTAAAATTAAAAAAAGCAATAGAGTTAAATGCCATTCAACAAAACTCATAATTACCAAGGCAACAATTACTGTTAAAAATTGTGGACCAAAATTAAAGATGACATTGCTAATAATCATTTCTAAATGGTCAGCTCCTCGGGAAGTACGCTGAACTATTTCTCCCATTTTTTTATTTTTATGAAAACCTAAAGGTAAATACAAAAGATGATTAGTAATTTCTAAACGAAAATCATTTTCAATATCTATTGCTATATCATACCCGCGATAACGAGCTATTCTATCAAGCCAATCTCCTATTAATGATAAAATTAACCACAGCAAAAGAAAACCGATAATTATTTCAAAAGTAGTAGATTTTGAAATTACAATATCAACCAAGTGACCATAAAGATATGGAATAACAGCAACAATAAAAGAAGCTAAAAAAGCAATCAAGGTTATAAAATAAACTTTAGTTTTGTATTTTTTTAAATACTGCCAAATAATTCTAGAGTCTTTAAATATTTTCATGAATTAATATTATTTTAACATATTTATTAATTTAAGAAAATTAAAAGCGGCCCTATTTTGCAGACCGCCTTAGTTAGAGAAAAGGGGTAAAATTAGTAAGTGACCATGAATATTTGCTCTCTGGCTTGAGTTTGAATTTTAACTTCTTCATCTCTGGTTATTTCTTCTTTCACCTCATCCTGTTTCTCTTGAGATCTTTCATCCGCCATGTGCATTCACCTCCTTCCTTATTTTATTTTACTAAAGAACTAAAAAATCTAGCCACTCGGCTAGATTTATTCTTATTTTACTTATTTTTGTTAATTATTTCTTAACAATCTCAAAACCTAGCCGATAAATTTTCTTTATAAAGACAAAATAAAAGCCGGCTAATATAATTATGTTAGCTAAAAGAAATCTTATTGATTTGTAGAGCGTGAATTTATCCATAACTCTTCTTTAAAGATATCATCTTTTTAAATTATTTGTCAATATAAGATATCCACAATTGCTATATTTCTTTATTATTTTTAATATTCTTCCTTATTTCTTCCATATACTGGAACATAAACCAAAGATTATGCAAAGTAGCTAAACGATAGCCTAGAATTTCTTTTGCTTTAAATAAATGATGCAAATAGGCTCGAGTATAATTTTGGCAGACATAACAAGAACAATTTCTCATTATTGGCTTTTTATCTGTCTTGTATTGTGCTCTCAAAATCTTCAGCTCCCCTTTATCAGTTAAGAAAACACCATGCCTTGCTAATCTTGTTGGATAAACACAATCAAATAGATCAATTCCTCGACTAACTGCTTCTTTTATATCATCCAAATATCCTATTCCTAACAAATGACGCGGCTTATTCTCAGGTAAATAAGGAATAATCCAATCTAATGCATTTTTCATTTCTTTTTTTCCAAAAGAACCGCCAATACCAAATCCATCAAAAGGTAAAGAACCAATAAATTTAGCGCTTTCCTGCCTTAAATCCTCAAAAAGTCCTCCTTGAACGATACCGAATAGCAATTGATTATTTTTCTTTTTTTGTTTTAAACATCTTTCAGCCCAATTATGAGTTCTTTTCATAGATCTTTTTGTATAATTATAATCTGCTAATGGAGAAGTACATTCATCAAAAGTAAAAATGATATCAGCGCCTAAATCTTCTTGAATTTTAATTGAACTTTCTGGAGTAAATCGATGTAAGGAGCCATCAAGATGAGAAGTAAAATTAACACCATCGTTATCAATTTTTGCTAATTTAGCTTTTTGTGTTTTTTCCTGTTTATTTTCACCATCTTTTATAACTTTTCCAACTTTATGCTCAAGTCCAAATCCTAAGCTAAAAACTTGATATCCCCCGCTATCGGTAGCCACAGGACCCTGCCAATTCATAAATTTATGTAAACCACCAAGCTTTTTTACAACCTTATGTCCTGGTTGGAGATATAGATGATAAGTATTGCTTAAAATTGCTTCAAATCCAATTTTCTTGATATCTTCTGGAGTTAAGGTTTTAACTGTTGCTTTCGTCGCCACAGGAAAAAAAGCAGGCGTATGAATTACTCCATGAGATGTTTTTATTAGCCCTAAACGGGCTTTTGATTTAGAGTGTTTTTTTAAAATTTTGAACATAATAACCGGCTATGCCAAAGGCGACTGAAACATTTAACGATTCTTTTTTTCCTTGCATTGGCAAATGAATAATTTTATCAGCTCTTTTTATAAGTCCCGGAGAAACACCTTTTACTTCATTGCCGATAATTAGAGCTAAAGGAAATTTAGGTTTAAATTCGGTGTAAGGAATACTATTTTTTGTTTGTTCTAAAGCAACTATATTTACTTTTTCTTTTTTTAATTTATCAACAATTCTCCAAATTTGCCAATGATGTTCCCATGGAATATTGTTTTCAGCTCCTAAGGCTGTCTTAGAAATTTTATGATGAGGAGGTTTTCCACAAATACCGCCTAAAAAAATCTTGTCCACACCTAAAGCGTCAGCTGTTCTAAAAATAGAGCCGATATTTTCTAAACTTCGTATATTGTCACAGATTATGTAGAAAGGCATTGTATTTATAATAAACACTATTAATTTTATTAGCAAGAAAAAAGGGCTACCGATCGTTTGATCAATAGCCCATTTGGTTATGGAGCTCTATTTTCGTGGTAATCCCCCCATGATGAACGAGGGGGAAGAGAAACCGATACAGAAGCAGATGATTTCTTCATCTTTGGAGAAATCATTTTTTTCTTCAACTTATTAAAGTCGAAGACAGAGATATATTGACCTAGAGCCCCAAGAAACTCCTCGGCCAATACAAAATAACTGAACTTAGAGAAAAGAGAGAAGCCATATTTTTCTTTAAATTCAATCGTAATCTTTAAAAAACTGGCTCTCGGATATTCTAAATCTAATTGATCATCCAAGATTTTTTCAAGCACCAATTCTCTAAATATGACCAACCATCTTTTTCTATCCTCCATAACATTCCCCCTTTTTTAAAAAAGTTAGATGTTAAATAACTATATTTATAAAATAGCAGGGAAACGCTATTTTGTCAAGCTTAATTCCATAGCTTTTGAGCTTCATTCCAATAAACATCTATCTCATGATTCTCTTTAATCCAATACCACCATTCAACTCCCCATAAATAAGCTTCGTCAAAACCAGTATATTTAGCATAATCAATTATTTCTTTAAACCTTTCAAAATCCATAGTCTTGAATTGTTCTTCTAAAGTATTTTCATAAATCATCAAGTGACTCCATGGTTCAGCTTGTAATTCAATAATTACTGCTTTGTCTATTCCAGTTAACCACTTAACAAGCTCAGCCCGTTTATTATAAAAGACTGCTGGAATAGGATATTCAACATGTTTTTGTAAAAGATCGCTCCAAACAATCCTATAAAGAGTAGTTCCAAAAATATCACCTATCAAAGCTGGTTGAGTCCAAAGACTTAATTCTCCACTAGCCGTCATTAAAATTGGCCGTTTTTTGGAATCTAATTCTCTAACCAAATCAATTTCTTTCTTTAAAAATTCTTTATCTAATTTTGGACACTCTCCAAAACCCATTAAAAATGGTTCATTTTCTACTTGCCATATTTTAATAGTTTGATTATCCTTATAGCGATTAATTATTTGAGTCAATAAAGATAGAAGTTTTTCTTGTTGTTCTGATTCATCTAATCCTCTGGCCCATTCTGGAACATGACATTCTGGCCAACGTGGTAATTTCCGACCAACAGCTAAAATAACTTGAGCGTCTCTTTTCTCCGCTTCATTGATTTGCCAATCTAGATCATCAAAAGAATATTCTCCTTCATTTGGTTCAATTTTCTGCCAATAAGCAATTAAACGCAGTTTTTTAACATTTAATTCATCAAGCGCTGCCAGATACGCTTTTTTCCAATCAAGTTCCATTTGTTCAGCAAATAACTGACTAAAAGTAACTCCAAAATCCATATTTTCAGATTTTTCAGTTTTGCCAGTGAACATATAGGCAAGGAAACAAATCATACAGATTATTATAATAATGCAAAACAAAAAAACAATGCGAATGATGTATTTAAATATTGAAGATAATTTCATAATGTTAAAAATATTAATCCCAAACAAACAAATGAGATTCCTATAATTTTTTTAAAAATAGTTCCCTTATTAATTTGTTCTTTAATAATTTTTGGAAATTTAACGGAAAAGAAGAAAGCAATTATTAAAAGAAAAACATATTGAACTCCCTGTAGAGCGTTAACTAAAGAAACATTTCCTAAGAAAATTGCGTAATTAAGTAAAATTAATGAACAAGCAGATAATAATTTTGAAAAAATAGGCAAAGTAATTGTTTTTGTTTTAACTATTTTACTAATGCCAAATATCGCTTTACGATTTTGGGATGGAATTAATAATAGACAGGCTCCTAAAACTCCGCCTAACTTAATCCAGATAAAGCCATTAATAAACGATTCTTCAATAAAAATAAATTTGGTTAGGACATAAGAACCCGCGAATAATAAAGCGGCTAAAAGCGCAAATAATATTTTTTTAGAAGATAATCCCCTTATATTATTCTCTTTAGGCCAAAGAATAATTATTCCTCCAAAAACAAGCATAAAAAAAGCAATAAATTGATTGGTATTTAATCTTTCATCAAGGAATAAATAGGTTAGAATTAAAGTAAAAATAGCAACTGCTCCGCCAACAATAGGAATAATTCTTGAAATATCAGATATTTTTATTGTTTTGTAAAAATAGAATGTAGCAAAAACAAATAAAGTACCAGCTATAAAGCTGATAATAATTTGTTTTAATGGCATTAAATTAAAACCAAAAGGAGCTAAAAGAAAAACAAAGCCACTGAAAATTCCAACATAAAAACTATAAACTACTGGGCGAATAACTGTTTTTGAAACAACAATTTTATCCAAAACAAAAACAATTGCCAGAAGAAAATGTGAAATAATAGCGATTAATATCCAGTTCATAAATCTAATTCATTATTTTTACAAATTTTAGCGTATTTATAGGCGCTGGGACGGATTTTTCGTTCCATAGTGTCATAATTAATCTCTACTAACCCAAATCTTGGTTTAAAGCCCTTATCCCATTCAAAATTATCAAGTAAAGACCAATATAAATATCCTTTAACATTAACATTATCTTTAATCGCCTGATGAATCCAATATAAATGATCTTTTATAAATTTCTCTCTTTTTTTATCCTGAGCATCGGCTAACCCATTCTCTGTAATATAGATTGGTTTATTATATTTTTTTAATTTCTTCAAAACATAATAAATTCCCTTTGGATAAATTTCCCAACCTAAATCAGAGCAATTTTTATTATCATTATGATTAAACCCAAATCCCTTAATACAATTATGAAAATAATAATTTAAACCTATAAAATCTTGATAATCTTTAATTTTATTTAAAAAATATTTATTCCAAAAATAACCAATGAAAGGCGTTTTTTCAAAATAAATATTATTTTTAGCAATACCTACCTCGCATTCCAAATCAATTAAATGTAGAGACTTATATGCTAATTTATGAGCTTTAGCCAAATTACTAAGAACTTTAAAATATTTGAAAATATTTTTTTTCTGAGGCGACCAATTCCCTTTTAAATAAGAATTAGAAGCATAAACATTCGGCTCATTTAAAGTTATCCAGAAATTCACCTCGTCAAATAAATTCTCGCTAATTATTTTCACATAGCGGTCAAAATAATAAGGTGCTTTTGGATTAAGCCAGCCACCTTTTTTAGCTAACCAATTAGGCAATGGCCAATGATATAAAGTGACAAATGGTTCTAATCCACGCTTTTTTAAAGCTATTAAAACCTGGCGGTAATGTTCTATCTCTCCTTGATTAATTTTACCCTCTTCTGGTTCAATTCTTGACCATTCAATAGAAAAGCGATGAGCGTTATGATTTAAAAATTTAGTTAAATCAAAATCTTGTTCAAATCTATGATAATGATCACAAGCTTTTCCAGAAATATACTCTTTAGGGTCTTTATTTTGCTTCTTCAATTGTTCAATTCTTTTTGGAGACTTCTCCCACTCTGACCAACTATTAAAATTGCCACCTTCAACCTGATGAGCTGAAGTAGCTGCTCCCCATAAAAAATTTTCTGGAAACTTTATTTTGGACACATACCTGTCATCCTGAGCTAGCAAGCGAAGGATCTAATTCTATTGTCATTCCCGCGAAAGCGGGAATCTAGTAAAGGCTAACGTAGTCTGGATTCCCAATCAAGTTGGGAATGACAAAAAAAGATTCTTCGTCTACTGATTCAGAATGACAAAGACAAATTATTTTTGGCATTTGGAACAAAAATGAGCTGAACGACCGCCCATTTTAATTCTCTTTATCTTTGTTTTACAAAGAAGACAAGGCTCGCCTTCTCGTTGATAAACTTTTATTAAAGAAAGATAATTTCCTCTTTTCCCATAAGCATCAAAATAATCCCTACTTGAAGTACCGTGTTTTTTTATGGCTTCCGGCAGAATTTTTTTTATTCCTTTAAAAATTCTCTTAATTTCTGAGCTCGTGAGAGTTCCGGTTATTCTTGAAGGAAGAACTTTGGCAAAAAATAGAATTTCGTCAGAATAAATATTACCAATACCAGCAATAAACTTTTGATCCATTAAAAGTAATTTTATTTTCGACTTTTTTCTTTTTAATATTATTTCTTTAAATAATTCTAATGTAAATTTTTGAGATAATAGTTCTGGACCAAATTTTTCTTTAATAAAAAAACTAGCTAATTTATCTTTAGGAATCACCTTAACAAAACCGAATTTTCTTAAATCATTATGGAGTAATATGTCTCCATTGGTAAAATGGTAAGCAAGGTGAGTATGCTTGCTTTTCTGTCCGTTTAATATTATTTGTCCACTTAATTTTAAATGAATAACTAAACAATAATTATTAGATAATTCAAAAATTAAAAGCTTTGCCCGACGACTAATATTATTTATTTTTACTCCCCTAACTAAATCTTTAAATTTTTTTAAAGGATATTTAACAAGTTTAGGAAAATAAACTTCAACTTTCTTAATCTTTTTTCCTTTAATCTTTCTATTCAATTGCCTTTTTATTGTTTCAACTTCTGGAAGTTCAGGCATAATTATTCAGACCAAAGTTTTTTTGCTTCACTCCAAAAAGAATTACTACCTTCCCCTTTTAGATAATACCACCATTCAGCACCTTTAAAATAAACCTCGTCAAAACCAGTTTTACTCACATAATCAACTGTATCTTTAAACTTATCCAAATCCATTGACCTATTCCATTCTACAAAAGACATTTCGCTAATTAATTTTGAGCCTTTTGGTTCCGCTTGGAGCTCAATAATAACAATATTATCTATTTCTGTAAAAAATTTAACTAAACTAGCCATTTTTTTATAAAAAATAGGTTTAATTGGATATTTAAAATATCCCCAATACTGAGTCCAATTATTCCTATAAACAGATATCCCTAAATCATCTGATATTAAAGCAGGCCTGAACCAATTATTCAATTCACCACTAACCGTAAGCATGACTGGTTTTCTTGCAAAATCTAATTCTTTGACCAAAGAAATTTCTTTATTTAAGAATTCTTTATCTATTTTTACACATTCTTGAGAGATTTTTTGAAAAGGATTATCTTCAATTTGCCAAGATTTTATTATCTCCTCTGAACTATAATGATTAATAACTTCTTTTAGGAACAATAAAGCGCTTTCTTGTTTTTCTTCTTCATTTAATTCTTTTGACCACTCCGGGATATAGCATTCTGAATAACCAGGGAGCTTACTTCCAACAGCTAAAATAACTTCAGCGCCTCTTTTTTTTGCTTCATTAATCTGCCAATCTAAATCATTAAAGGAATACTCTCCTTTATTTGGTTCAATTTTCTGCCAATAAGCAATTAAGCGCAGTTTTTTAACTCCTAAATCGTCAAGAATGCTAATATATGCTTCTTGCCAATCAATATCCATTTCCTCTGCAGATACTTGACTAAAGGTAACTCCAAAATTAATTTCTGAATTCTGTTCAACAGAACCGAACATTAAATAAATAAAAACAGCTATAAATAAAAATAATAAAGTAAAGAAAACAATTGAAATAATGCGTAATGGATTAAAAATATTTTTAAAAGATTTCATAATAATTTGTTAGTTTAATTTATTTAGGAGGCTCCTCATATTGAGTAGTCACTAAAACATCCCTTAAAGCATCAATATCTTCTAAAACAACTCCTGTTCCCCTGACAACCCCTGTTAAAGGGTCTTCAACGAGCTTAACAGGCATTTCAGTTTGTTCACTAACTAATTTATCTAAACCACGCAATAAACTGCCTCCGCCAACTAAGAAAATTCCACGACGCATAATATCAGCTACTAATTCAGGAGGGGTTTCTTCAACCGCACTTTTTATAGAATCAACTAAAGATTTAATTGAACGCTTTAACGCTTTCCTAATCTGATTATCATTAACTATTATCTCCTTGGGAAGACCAGTCACAATATCACGACCACGCATTGATGTTTCTAATAATTCATCTAGCTCATAAGCAGAACCAATATTAATCTTAATATCTTCTGCTGTTTTTTCACCCAAAAGAAGATTAAATTCTTCTCTGGCATATTGAATAATATCTTCATTTAACTTATCTCCAGCCGTTCTTAAACTACGACTAACAACAATGCCGCCTAAAGATATTACAGCTACTTCGGTAGTTCCTCCTCCAATGTCAACAATCATATTGCCAGCTGCCTCTTGAACTGGAAGTCTTATCCCAATAGCAGCCGCCATTGGCTCTTCAATTAAATAAACTGCTCTGGCTCCAGCATTTCTAGTAGCATCTTCAACAGCTCTTTTTTCTACTTCAGTAACTCCTGAAGGAATACCAATAACAACTCTTGGTCTAGGTAAAATAGAAAAACTTTCTTTATGAACTTTATCAATAAAAAATTTTAACATTTGTTCAGTAACTTCAAAATCAGAAACAACTCCAGCTACTAATGGACGAGAAGCAATAATATGTCCTGGCGTTCGACCAACCATTTTTTTAGCATCCTGTCCAATTGATAAAATTTGCCCTGTTTTTTGGTTAATAGCAACAACCGATGGCTCATTAATAACGATGCCTCTTCCTTTGACATAAACTAAAATATTAGCTGTGCCAAGGTCTATCCCAACATCTTTTGAAAAAATTCCAAGAATATTATTTAACATATAAATATAATCAAAATAACTTGGCAATATCCTGCCAAGTGACAGCAATCATTAATAAGATTAATAAAGCAAAACCAGAGGTATGAACAATTCCTTCAATTTTACCACTAACTGGAGATCCTTTTATTTTCTCAATCGCAAGAAAAAGCAACCGGCCACCATCAAGAGCTGGGAAAGGCAAAATATTAATAATCGCTAAATGAATATTTAAAATAGCAGTTAATTGTAAGATATAAATAAATCCAAGATGGGTTGCTTGATTTGTTAAGTCAAAAATTCCAACTGGACCAGCTACTTCCATTGCTAATTTTCCAGACATAACTAAATGCCAAAGAAGAGTGCCTAAAGCAATAACAATCATATAGGTTAATTGAATTGTGCTTAGAAACCCCTTATACAATGCTTTATACCACGGATAAGAAACAATTGCCGTTTTAACCAATCCAACGCCCAAAGGTCCTTCTGTCTCAGAATGGACAACTCTTGGAGTTATATTTTTCTCTAAAACTTGATTACCTCTATTAATTACTACTATTATTTCTTCTCCCCTATGCTCATCAACAAATTCTTGCATTTGGCTTATATTAGAAATATTAATAGTTTCTTGTCCAAGTTTGAATGCGCTTATTGTATCTCCCATCTTTATTCCTGCTTGATCAGCTGGCGAAGCAGAAACAACATCGGCAATTTGAATTTTAGCATCAACTGTTTGATCATCGCCAGTTATTGCTGGCAAACCAATCCAATATCCTAAGCTTAAAAGAACGGCGGCTAACAAGAAATTCATGGCAACCCCAGCTGTCAATATTTTAGCACGCGTCCATATTGATTTACTATAAAAAGCTCTTTCTTTGTCAGGGTCATCCTTTTTCTTGCCATCTTCACCATGAATTTTAACAAAACCGCCTATCGGAAAGAGATTTAAAGAATAAACTGTTTCTCCTTTTTTATAACTAAAAACTCTTGGTGGAAAACCAAGACCAAATTCTTCTACTTTTATTCCAGCCCGCTTAGCCATAACAAAATGACCAACTTCGTGAACAAAAACAATTAATGAAAATACCAAAATAAATACAACAATAGTTAAAAACATATTTTATATCGTCATTATTTCTTCTTCTTTGCTTGTGCTAATTTCTTCTATTTTCTTATTATACTCATCAACAACTTTTTGTAATTCATCTTTAGCTTTAAATTTATCGTCTTCAGAAATTTCTTTTGATTGTTCCATTGTTTGAATTTCTTTCCAAATATTTTCACGATTTCTACGAACGCTAATACGACATTCTTCTGTTTTTTCTTGAACAATTTTAACTAATTCTTTTCGTCTCTCTTCATTTAAAGCCGGAATATTAACACGAATAAACTCTTCTTCAGCTATTGGATTTAATCCTAATTTTGAATCCCTGATAGCTGAATTAATATTATTAATAATTTCCTTATCCCACGGTTTAATAATAATCAATCTAGGTTCAGGAGCACTAATCGCTGCCAATTGATTTATAGGAAGTTCTTGGCCATAGCAATCTACTTTTAAATTTTCTATTAAATTTGGCGTAGCTCTGCCAGCCTGCAAGCTTCCTAATTCACTCTTAAGATATTCTATCGTTTTGTTAAAATCAATTTTTAAATTATCAATTAATTTTTTATACATATCTTTATTTAAAATTCTAACATTAAAACTTCTAGGGCTAATCTGGCATTTAAACTTGAATTTCTTAAAATTATTTTTGTTTCTTTAATTCTTTGTATAATTTTTTTTAATTTAGGTAATGAATAACATTTATTATATTTCTCAATATTATTATAAATAACTAGCTCAGAACAATTAACAGACATTAATAATAAATCTCTAAACCAGAAAAGCCAATAATTAAGAGTTTTCTGAGCCTCAATAATATCTTTTGACATGTTTTCGGCATATTTATATCGCTCATTAATATTATTAATTAAAAGATTTTCTAATTGAGCAATAATTTTATCTTTATTTTCAAATAATTCTTTATCCTCTATATATTGAATTGCCATACCAGGACGACCATTTGAAAGACGAATAATCTGCCTTAACTTGTCATCCTGAAGATTAACATTTAATCCTTCTTCTATTTCTTTTTCAGCAACTGGCAAAAAATTAATTTTTTGACAACGCGAAGCAATAGTCGGCAGAATTAATTCTGATTTAGACGTTATTAAAATTAAAATTGTTTTGCTATTTGGTTCTTCTAAAGTTTTTAAGATGCAATTGCTAGCCTGAGAAGTCATCTTTTCCACCTGATTTATTAAAGCTATCTTATATGAAGCTCTATATGGAAACATACTAAACTGATGTTGCACTTTTCTTATCTGATCAATACTAATTTCTGATTCTTTTTTTACACCTTTTTCTGTTTCAATTATTTTTGGTTCTAAAATAAGGATGTCAGGATGGACAGCCATATCAATCTCTCCTCCTGTGAGCATTCTAATAATCTCTAAAGCAAATGTTTTTTTACCTAAATGAGCTGGTCCAGTGAATAAATAAGCATGAGCTAATCGCTTATTTTTAACACTTTTTTTAAAAAATTCTAAAATACGCTGATGCCCAATAATTGTGCTCATATTGTAATTTTATCATAACCGATTATTTTCAACAACCTCTATCACAAATTCCTTAATAGCTTTTTCAAACTTTTCCTGAGAAAATTTTTCTCCTATTTTCTTAATAACCAGAGGGCTATAATTATGGATATTCATCGTTAAACGACGAACTCCATCTGCTAAAGATTCAGTTGCTAAATCATCAAAAAATTCCCCGCTAATGCCTTCTAAAACAGTTTCGGTAACTCCCCCTTTTCTATAAGCTAAAACCGGCTTGCCAAAAAGCATTGCTTCAACTGGCGCCATCCCAAAATCGTCTTCTCCGGGAAAAATAAAAGCAGTGCAATTTTGAAAATATCGTCTGACAGTTTTATCTGATTGCCAACCAAGGAATTTTACATTTTGTTTGGCCATTTTTTGCAATCGCTTTCTATCTCGTCCTTGCCCAATAATTACCAAAGGCAATTCTAATTTATTAAAAACATCAATCGCTAAATCAATTCTTTTGTAAGGAGTTAGTTGAGAAACAATTAAGAAATATTGTTTAGGAGTAATAAGGCCGTGCATTTCAGAATGCGAAGTTTTTTTATTCACAGCTGGATAAATAACTTTTGCCTCACGATTATAGAATTTCTTAATGCGTCCAGCAGTTGTTTTTGAATTTGCAATAAAATAATCAACTCGATCAGCAGCTGAACGATCCCAAATACGCAAATAATGAAAAAGTAGTTTTTTAAAAAATGCAGGCCCACCATCATATTGAGAAGCATAATCCCATAAAAAACGAGCTGGATTATGACAATAACAAATATGGATAGCATTAGGCCTAATAATTAATCCTTTAGTAAAAGAACTTGATGAAGAAATTATTAAATCAAAATCTCTTAAATCAAGCGATTCAACTGCTGTAGGCATGAATGGAGCAAGAAGACGATGTTTTTTTAATGAAAAAGGGAAATTCTGCAAAAAAGAAGTATTAATTTTGGCATTGGGAAAATATCTCCCCATTTTCTTTTCGTCATAAAGTATCGTAAAAATTTCAGCTTGAGGAAATATTTTATACAAATTTAAAAAGACCCTCTCGGCTCCTCCAAAACGAATTAAATAATCATGTACCAAAGCTATTTTCATACTTTTATTCTAACAATATTTCTGATGTTTCTTGAGCGCATTTTTGCCAGGAAAATCTTTTAAGATTCTGTTGTCCCTCTTGAATCAATCTTTTTTTAAATTCTTTATCGCAAATAATTTTATACATTGCTTCGGCTATTTGTTCAATATCATTTGGATCAATTAAAACTGCTCCTTCTCCAGCCACTTCAGGCATAGAAGAAATATTTGAAGTTATCACAGGACAGTTAGCGGCTTGAGCTTCTAAAATTGGCATTCCAAATCCTTCATAAAAAGAAGGTAAAATAAACATTTCTGCTTTTTTAAATAATAACATTTTTTCTTCTTCTGGAACATAACCAGAAAAAACAATATCATTATTTTTTACATTTTTAAGAATTTCTTCGGAACCATATCCTTCCGTTCCAGCTAAAATTAATTTATGCGGAACTTGATATTTTTTCTTTAAAATTTTATATGCTTCTAAAATTCCAGTAATATTCTTCTTTAATTCAATCCTGCCAACATAAAGGATGAAAGGTGATTTCAAGGACTGTCCTTTAATCCCTTGAAAGGACTGTCTTTTTTCCACTCCATGATAAACTACTTTAATTTTTTCTGGATTAGCACCATAAAGCTTAACTAAATCATTTTTCGTATTTTCGGAAACAGCAATTATTTTTCGAGCATTTTTTAAAGCATATTTTGTACTCCAACGTAAATATTTTAAATGTTTTAAAGGATACATTTTTGGATAATACTCATATTCTAATCCATGAATTGTTACTACTGAATTTTTTGAATGCACCAAAGGCAAAACATGGACCGGAATAAAAAAAATCTCTGGTTTATTTCTTATCATCTCAGCAGATAATCTAATCTGCGTCCACATTGGCAGAGGCCATTTTAAACGCCTAATTTCAAAATTATTAGGCAATTGAAAATTAAAATTACTATTATCTGAGGTGTATAAAATAAAAGAATGCTTTTTAGATTCTTGAAGTTCTGTTAAATGCTTAATTAATTGATAAACATACTCTTCTACTCCAGTACGAGGTTGTTTAAACGCCGCTAAAGCGTTAATTCCAATAATCATATTACTTCTTACTCATAATACTTCTTTTATAAATATCTAAATTTTCTAAAGCCATTCCGGTACCTTTAGCAACGCATAGTAATGGTTCTTTAGCCATTCTACAAGATACACCAGTTGATTCAGTTAGAAGATTATCTAAGTTTCTAAGCAAAGCGCCTCCTCCACTAAGAATCATTCCTTTATCCATAATATCAGCAATTAATTCAGGTGGCGTAGATTGAAGAACAGTTTTACTTGTCTTAACAATTTCTCTTAATTGTTCAGAAATTGCTTCTGTAATTTCATTGCTTTTAACTTCAACTATCTTAGGCAGTCCGCCGACTAAATCACGTCCCTTGATTTTTAAAGATGATTCTTCTTCTTGAGGCAAAGCGCTTCCTAATTTTATTTTAATTATTTCAGATGTTTTCTCTCCAATAGACAAATTATGTTTTTTACGAATATGATCACTTATGGCTTGACTTATTTTATCTCCGCCAACTCTAACAGAAGCGCAAGCAACAATACCTCCTAATGAAATAACAGCCATCTCAGAGGTTCCTCCTCCAATATCAATTATCATATTGCCAACTGGCTCATTAATATGAAGTCCAGCACCAATAGCAGCTAAAACTGGCTCTTTAATAATATAGGCATTTTTAGCTCCGGCATTAACAGTGGCTTCAATAACAGCTCTTCTCTCAGTTGAAGTTATCCCAGCTGGAACAGAAACCATTACGTCTGGCCTTAAGAAACGTAAACGATTCAAAGCCTTGCCGATAAAATATTTCAACATTGCCTGAGTAATACGATAATCAGCAATAACTCCATCTCTCATGGGACGAGAAACAAAAATAACGTCAGGAGCCTTACCCATCATTTTTTTAGCTTCACTGCCAATAGCTAAAATACGATTATTTTCTAAAGAAATAGCAACAACAGTTGGTTCATTAATAACAACGCCCTTTTTAGGAACGTAAACTAAAGTATTAGCTGTGCCTAAATCAATTCCTATTTTTTTTATAAACATATTTTTATGTTTTTCTTTTTATATCAGCTCCTATTTTTAATAATCTTTCCTCAATTTTTTCGTATCCTCTATCAATTTGATAAATATTCTCAATAACTGATTCTCCTTCAGCAATTAAAGAAGCAATCACTAAAGCAATACCAGCTCTAATGTCTGGACTGATTAAACGCCTACCGTAAAGCTTGCTTGGTCCCTGAACAATCACTCTATGAGGATCACACATAATAATTTTAGCTCCCATTTGATTAAGGGCATCAGTATAAAATAAGCGTCCTTCAAAAATTGTTTCGTGAATTAAAGAAACACCTTCCGCTTGAGTCATTAAAACGGTAAAAGGAGCTTGTAAATCTGTTGGAAATCCTGGATATTCATGAGTTTTCAAGTCAGTCGCCTTTATTTTAAACGGCGGTTTAACTTCAACAAAATCTTTGCCTATTTTTAGGTTAACTCCTGCTTTTTTTAAAAGAAACCAAAGTACATCTAAATGACTTGGCTCTATTCCTGTAATTTTTATAGGACTATTAGTTGCAGCGCCTAAAATAACAAAACTTCCAGCTTCAATTCTATCAGGAAGAATCTTACACTGTCCACCACTTAATGATTTAACTCCATTAATCTCTATAAACGGCGTACCAGCTCCCTTAATCTTAGCTCCACGCTTATTTAAAAAATCAACTAAAAAAACAATCTCTGGTTCGCAAGCAGCATTACTTAGAAGCGTTTTCCCTTCAGCTAAGACAGCTGTCAGAATCATTGTTTCAGTAGCTGTTACGCTTATTAAAGGAAAAACAAATTTAGTTCCTTTTAATTTTTTAACAGTTAAACAACATGTTTTTTTATTTTCTTTTACTGTAGCACCGAAAGCTTTAAATCCTTCTAAAAATATATCTCGTGGTCGTTGACCAATAACACATCCGCCTGATTGAAATAAAAACGCTTCTCCGAAACAAGCTAACAATGGCCCTGTCATTAATATTGAACCTTTAAGTTTTTTAGCAATATCAGAATTTAAACGCGAGCTATGAACATTTTTTGCTTTTAATCTATAAACTCCCTTTGAACCATTTTTAATATCAACCCCGATTCCTTTCAGTAATTCTAATAAACGAAAAATATCCTCAATCTGCGGAACATTAGAAACAACCCATTCTTTATCAGTTAAAAGACAGGCCGCTAAAACTTTTAAAGCTGCGTTTTTAGCTCCATTAACTTTAATTTCTCCGCTTAATTTCTTGCCTCCTTTAATAACAAATCTTTCCATGATATTTTTATGTTAACCCACCAAAACCTTCTTGGCAAGATATGGAATAAAAAAGTGCCCTAGATTCGTTCCGAATCCAAGGCACTGAATGGTTTTTAGATTATTTCATGAATCAGTCCAAACTCTTTTGCCTCCTCCGCGGTCATGATCAATTCTTTATTCTCTTGATCTTTTACCGCTTCAATTGACTGGCCTGTTTCTTTAACCATAATCCTCCTTAAACTTTCAGCCAGTTTTTTCATATTTTCAGCCAAAGCCATCATTTCAAGAGGATTAAAAGATGCACCTTTATCATAACTTCTGGTCAATTGATGTTCTAAAAACAGAGTGTTTTTAGTGCATTCTCTTCTATGACCAGCCAAAAGGACAGTTAAGGCAGATGAATTACACTCTCCCAGCGCCACGGTAACTAGAAATACATTCTTAATTTTAATAAAATCATAGAATGCTATTGCTAGATTTGGATTACCGCCATCACTGGTGATATAAAGAGTAATCTCTTTGGATGGATTGTCATTATAGAATCCAAGAATTTTTTGACCAATATCCTTCATTGCTCCCTCTTCAACCCTACCAACTAGAAAAACTTCTCTTTCCATTATTCTCCTCCTTTTTTTATTGTTTATTGTATTCTATTTAGAATCTCTCGCGCTTTCTCTAAATTACGCAAGATACCATCTATTTGATGATTGTTTAAGGCAATGTAAGAAATTCGCCTTTGTTTTAATTCATCCAAAAGTCCTGACATATGTTTGGCTCCATAGATTACTAGACCATTTTGTTTACTACTAGAACATTCTTTAGCAACAATTTTTATTGCTATTTTTGACCTTTCATCTATCGCATATCTTTGCATAACATCCATTAAACTATCAAGATAAACATCCATCTTGTCAGGATCATTCCATACTACTTTATTATATTTAGGCAAAGAATCAACAAAAGAAATATGCTTATAACAAATTTTAATTGCTTTTTCTATTTTCGGTAAATTTTTTTTCTTTTTCCCAGTGTCCAGATGTAAGGAAATTACCTTATGCAATTTTAATACGCATAGCGAAGAGATATACAAGTTTTTTTCTTCTAATCCAACCAATCTCTTCTCAGATTTACGAACCCGGTTTAATAGATTATTCTCGACAGACACATTTTTAATAACATCTGTTAAATCTTCTGATTTATAAATCGCACCCTCTATGCCTATAAAATCTATATATTTAACAGCTAAATCAAAAATATTATTGTATTCATCACCGACGCGACTTATATGATGATGATCGGCAATTAGCACAACAAAATTCTTTGAAGCTGAAAATACATCTTGGACATACCATTCTCCCTGTGTTTTTTCAATCTTCTTTTGAAGTGTCTCTGCTACTAACAGAACGTTCTGTTGAATATCTTGAGCATAAAGTAAATTAACCGAAACCACTGTTAGAGATAAAACGGCCAATACACTAAGAATAACTGATACTTTTTTCATTCTTTTTCCTCCTTAAAAGATTTAAATTGTTTAAGTGCTGATTAATACTACACATATTTATCACATTTTGTCAAGATTGACGAGCAATTTTGGTAATGTATTCTTAATGTATGAATAGCAAAACACGTCGTATTATTCTCTGTTTAATAATTCTTTTTTTTATACTGATATCCCCTGTCATAATTTTATACTCATTAGGGTATAGTTTTGATTGGCAGGAAAAAGAAATCGTTTTAACGGGAGGATTATATATAAAATCAGTCCCTAAAAAAGCAACTGTCTATATTAATGATAAACCCAAAGAAGAAACACCTGTTTTTATTAAACGACTAGTGCCTAAATATTACCAAATCAAAGTTGTCAAAGAAGGATACTATGAATGGAGAAAGAAATTAAAAATAGAATCAAAACTTGTTACTGAAGCAAAAGATATTGTATTAATTCCAATCAATCCTGAGATTAAAGTTATTAATGAAAAAATTCCAGATAATTTTTCACTAGAAGAATATATTTCTGAAGAAAATATTATTTCTAATGATATTTTCTATATTCACAAACCAAGTTTTATTATTTATAAGACAGATAAAGAAAACTCCTTTCAAGAGCAAATAAGCTCAGCTTCTCTTCCAGAAAATCAAGAATATGAAATTATTGTTTCAAATAATCAGCAAATAGCTGTTTTAAGCAATAATAAACAGCTATATATTCTTAATAAAGAAACAAGGAACTTTGAATTAATAAAAGAGAATGTCCAGCAAGCGCAATTTTCTTATGATAATGGAAAATTGCTTTATTACACGCCCAATGAAATATGGATATATTATTTAAATAATAATCAACAAGATGAAAAAACTGGCGAGTATGAATTAATTACTAGATTAAGCCAAAAAATTGAACGGGCTATTTGGTATGAAACAAATAATCATATTATATTTCTAGTAAATTCGAAAATAAAGATAATAGAACTTGATAGTCGAGACGAAAAAAACATGGTTGATATTATGGAGATAGATGCTCAAGAAATAGTTTACTCTAATGAAAATGAATTACTTTATATAATTAAAGATGAGAAATTAATAGGAATTTCTTTAGAGTAAGAACATAAAAAAAATCCTCCTTTGTTTGTAAGGAGGATTTTTTTACTATCTCTTTTTCCACTGCGAAGCTTTTCTTGCTTTTTTAAGTCCTGGTTTCTTCCGTTCTTTTCTTCTTGGATCGCGACGCAAATAACCTGCTTTTTTCAGCTTTTTTGAAAAATCATCATTAAACTTAACCAAAGCTCTTGATAAACTATGTCGAATCGCTTCGGCTTGTCCTTTTATTCCTCCACCTTTAACTTTAATTGTCACTTCAAATCTATTTAAAGATTTCATCTTCTTTAAAGGATTAATAATCGTTTTTTGAAGCTCAATTGTTGGGAAAAAATCAGTATATGGTTTTTCATTAACTAAAATTTTTCCTTTTTCACCTTCAAACGGTTTACAAGTAAAAAGACGAACCCTAGCGGTTGCTCTTTTTCTTCGTCCAATTGCTTCAAAATATTTCTTTGATTCTTCTTTATCAGCATTAGAAATCTTTTTTGAAACAGTTTTTTTAATTGAAGCTTTTTTTATTTTTTTAATTATTTTTTTCTTTTCTGGCATAATTATTTATTTTTCCCTTTATATAATTTCAACTTTTTAATAATTTGCTTCCGTAATTTATTTTTTGGTATCATTCCATAAACAGCTTTTTTAATTACTTCTCTTGAATCTTTCTTTAAAAGCTCTTCTAATGTTATTTGTTTAATTCCACCTGGATAACCAGAATGATGATAATAAATTTTGTTTTTTAATTTCTGTCCAGTTACGGCAATTTTATCTGTATTAATAACAACAACATCATCTCCTTTGTTCATATAAGGAACAAAATCAGATTTTCCTTTACCTCTCAATAAATTAGCTATCTCAACAGCTAATCGTCCTAATATTTTGTCTGTAGCATCAATGATATGTTTTTCCATATTTTTATTTAACCAATTCAATTATGGCCATTCTAGCCCCATCTGTTTTACGTGGGCCCAATTTAACAATTCTTGTATATCCGCCTGCTCTTTCTTGATACCGCGGACCTATTTCTTTCATTATTTTTTTTCTAGATTCTTTAGGTAAATATTTCGCCAAGTGTTTAACAGCTAAAAGCTTATTAGTAGCGCCTGTCGCTCTGCTCTTGGTAATCAATTTTTCAATAAAGGGCCTTACTTCTTTAGCTTTTGCTTCAGTGGTTTTTATTTTTTCTTTCAAAATCAAATTAGAAGCTAGGGTTTTTAAAAGCGCTTTTTTTTGATCTTTAGTGCGTCCTAATTTTCTTCCTTTTTTACAATGCTTCATAATTATATTTACTTTAATGTCAAACCTAATTTACCAATAGCTCTCTTAATTTCAACAATACCTTTACCTCCCATACCTTCCATATTTCTTAAATCATCCTCGCTTTTTCTTGTTAAACCAGCTACTGTTTTTATGCCAAGATCATCAAGAATAGAAATAATTCTTGGTGAAATTTTCAAATTTTCTATTCTTGTTTTTGTTAAATCTTCTTTCTTTTCTTTCTTACTAGAAACAGATTTAATCTTAATAGATTTTTCTTTTTTCTTAACAATTTTCTTTTTTACTTCTTTCTTCTTTTCGCTCAAAGAAACAAAAACTTTATAATGATCAACTAAAATATTAGCTGCTTTCAAAAATGCTTCTTTAGGAGTAATTGAACCATCCGTTTCAATATTAAATTTTAAACGGTCATAGTCAGTTCTTTTTCCTACACGAACATTCTCTATTGAAGAATTAACTCTCGTCACAGGACTAAAACTAGCATCTATAGCAATTTTGCCAACTTCTATCTTTTTACTTTTCCTTTGTTCAATAGATGAATATCCTAAACCTAATTCCACATCTATTTCTATTTCTAAATCAGCTTTTTTATCAGTTAAAGTAGCAATATGCGAATCTTTATTGATTATTTCAAGTTCGGGTGTAGTTTTAATATCACCTGCTTTTACTTCTCTTTCTCCTTTAACTTTAAGAGATGCTTTTAATGGAATTTGCTCTTTATTATCAACACAAAGTTTAATTCTAACCTGCTTAAGATTAAGAATAATCTGAACAACATCCTCCATTACATAAGGAATAGTTGAAAATTCATGCTTAACTCCTTTTATTTTTATACTCGTAATAGCGGTTCCAGGCAATGAGGATAATAAAACTCTTCTAAAGGCATTTCCTAAAGTAGTTCCATATCCTGGATAACAAGCATCAATAATAAAAACAGACTTGTTTTTTTCTTTTTCAATAATTTTAGGTTTATTTGGCAAAGTAATCATAATTTTTTTATTATAAGGACGTTCCTTAAAGCTTTAAGGAACGTCCTTGATTTATTTATCTTGAATAATATTCAATAATCATATTTATTTCTCCGATTATTTTTAAATCTTCAAAATCAGGGTTGCTTTTAACTACTCCTTCAATTTTCTGCTTATCTAGAGAAAGCCAATCTGGAGCCTTGCTTTTTTTAAGAAAGGTCTTTAACTCTTTAAAAAGAACGAGTTTCTTGCTCTTTTCTTTTATTTTTATAACATCATCTTTTTTTACTTGATAAGAAGGAATATCTACTTTACGTTTATTAACTAAAATGTGACCATGATTCACTATCTGTCTAGCTGATCCTCTAGATTTTGCCCAACCTAAACGAAAAACAACATTATCTAAACGACTTTCTAATTTCTTAACCAAATAATCACCCTTATCTCCTTTTTGATCAATTGCTTCTTTAAAATACCTCTTAAATTGTTTTTCTGAAATTCCATAAGTATAACGAATTTTTTGTTTTTCAGCTAACTGAAGACCATATTCTGAAAATCTTCTCCTTCTTGATTTGCCATGAGCTCCTGGAATATATGGTCTTTTAACCATAGCGCATTTCTGTGTATCACAACGATCACCTTTAAGAAAAAGTTTTTGATTGGCTCTTCTGCATTTTTTACATTTTGATTTAATTATCATAATAAAGATTAAATTATACTCTTCTTGCTTTGCGCGGACGACAGCCATTATGAGGTGATGGAGTAACATCTTTAATGCCACCTATTTCTAAGCCGTGATTAGCCAAAGCGCGAATAGCTTGTTCTCTTCCACTACCAACACCGTTAACAAAAATAAAGGCTTCTCTTACATTTAAATTTCTTACCTTTTCCATTAAAATTTCAACAACACGCGAAGCTGCAAATGGAGTAGCTTTCTTAGGACCCTTAAATCCAGCTGAACCAGCGCTTGCCCAAGTTATAACATTCCCCTGAAGATCAGTTAAGGTAATCAAAGTATTATTATACGTTGATTTGATATAAATATTAGCTTTCTCAAGATGAACAATTTTTCCTTTTTTGTTCTTAACTTTAATAGCTTTTGTTAATTTTTGCTCAGCCGATTCTGTTTTTTCTGTTTCTTTTAAAAGCTCTTCTTCTGATTTTTTAATAATTCTTTTTTTACCCATAATTTATTTAAATTTATGTTTTATCAGCAGATTTTTTTCTTCCGCTACCAACAGTTCTACGAACATTTCCTCTGACTGTTCTTGTGTTTGTTTTTGTTTGCTGACCTCTAACTGGCAATCCTTTAATATGACGAGTACCGCGATAACAACTAACATCTTTAAGCCGTTTAATATTCATCATTTTCTCTTGCCTTAACTCTCCTTCAACCTTATATTCCTTTTCTATTTCATCTCTTAAACTATCAATTTCATTACTTGATAATTTATTTGTGCGAGTATTTGAATTTATTTTCAAATTAGATAATATTTTTTTACTTGAAGAAAGCCCTATTCCGTAGATATAGGTCAAAGCAATTTCTATTCTCTTGTCTTCTGGAACATTAGTTCCGGCTATTCTTGGCATAAAAAAATAATATTTAAACTACCCCTGTCTTTGTTTGTGTTTAGGGTTTTTCTTGCAAATAACATAAACCCGACCTTTACGTCGGACAATTTTGCAATGCGCGCAAATTTTCTTAACTGAGGCACGTACTTTCATTTATTTATTTCTGAATACAATTCTTCCCTTTGTCTGATCATAAGGACTTAATTCAACTTTGACTTTATCGCCAACAAGTACACGAATGTGGTGAATACGCATTTTGCCTGAAAGACGAGCCAAAACTTCTCGATCATCACTTAATTTAACCTTAAAAGTAAGACTAGGAAGACTTTCTAATATAATGCCTTCCTGAATATTTTTTTCTTTATTAGGAGATTGTATCACTTTTGTATGTTAAACGATAAATAAAAACTAGTCAATAGTTATTTCAATTTTTTCTTTCTGTTTTGGTATCTGATTTACCCAAAAAGGCCAAAAACTTACTTTTGATTCTTGTATTTTTGTCTGACTTGATAAATATTTTCTAACTTCTATTTCATCTAAACCAACCAAATTTTCTTTTAATGAGTCTATATCCATTTTCCAAGCAACATTTTCTTTAATATTCAAATCAAATAAAATTTCATCATTTTCGTCACTAACTACTGGTTCTCCCCATTTAATTTTTTGGGTTTTTGAAATTGGCTCTTTCCCTTCAGGAATTAAAGAAATAACATTTAAATCAATTAAATTTCTAACATCCTTTTCTTTGAAGAGTAGCACTTTAATAATCGCTTTTATTTCTAAAGTAAATTTATCTGTTTTAGCTTCTTCTTTAACGGTAGAAATAATAACAATATCTTCAGTTAAAGAGCTTTCTATTGTTTTTAAATCTGTTGGAATTTGTTCTTCAAGAGCTTGTCTAACTTCATTCTTTATTTCTTCGGATAAACCTTCTTCAGCTTTTTCTAAATCTTCAGAAGAAACAACTTTTATTTTCTCTGTAGAACCTCCAGTCATTGGAGAGTTTGACTCAGCGTAGAATCCAGCATATTTAGCTGTTCCTTTAAATCCAGGAATAGTAAAATCAGATGACTCAATATTATAATCTTCGCCAGGTTCATCAGCAAAAATCTCTACTTCAATACTGCTTGCAATAATTTTACCTTCACTTATTTTTGCGCCAGGAATAGTAATTTTATCTGGAATTCTGAAAATTTTTCCATTAGAAGATTCAAATCTTGTTGTGGCCACTAAAACTTGAGGGCTGGAACTATACTCATTATAAACAGTGACAAACCCTTTAGCTTTTTCATTTAATTCCTTTTCTCCCGTAGATTCAAATTCTTTACTAACTGTTTTACTTACTTCAATTTCTTGAATAGGAATTTTATTTAAGCTAATATCAACTTGTGAAATATCTTGAGAACCAACAACCGATAAATCAAATTCCATTTCTTCATATTTAGGATGAATAACAATTTCAGCTTTGGGTAAAATTAAATAGCTAATTAATCCAGCTATTAAGAACGCTAGAACTGCAAAAATAATTAAAAATTTAGCCCATTTCAAAGATCTTTCGGGAGCATAACTTTCTGTTATATTATCTTTATTATTTAAAAAAACATCTTGTTCTGATTTTTGACTTATCTTAACTTCTTTTTTCTCAATTTTTGGCTTAATTATTTTTTGTTCTGGTTTCTTTTTAAAAAACTTGCGTTCAAAAAAATTAGATTGAGTATTATTCGCAGGGTTAACGATATCAGCCATTCTTGGCTTAGACTCTTTAGGTTTTGAAGCAGTTAAAATAATATTCTTTTCTTTTGTTTTCTTTCCAGGTTTTAATTCATCAACTAGAAAATCAATCATATCTTGTTTATTTTCGTTTTCAGGTTCTGCTTTGCCCGCCGACTCGTCTGCCGAAGAGGCAGAAGCCTCTGGCGTAGGCTGGGGTTCTTCAATTGTTTCTACTGGTAGATCAGCTTCTTTTTTAACTACGAAACCTATTTTTTCAGCCGTCTCAGCGCCTAAATCATCCGAAACAATTAAATTAACTTCTTTTTCTAAATTATCAACTTCTCTTTTAAGTAATTTTAAATTAATTGAGCTTTGCCAAATCTGCGCTCCCGAAGGAATAAATAAATTAATACTACTGTTTTTTGATTCAATAAGCTTATCAACAACTGAAATTATTTCTTCGTCTTGTTCAATATAAATGTTTTTCATAAATTATATAAAAATTTAATTTATTATTACCTCATCATCCTTATAGCTCTACGAAAGACAGGAGGCATAACTTTTTTTTCATCAGAAACTATTTCTAGGGCCAATCCCGCTAGGGCTAATGGCGTAATAGTCTCTGAACCTTCTAATGTATTTGTTTTGTCAATAATATTATTAATATGCTTGGGTTTTATAAAATTCGCTTGTAAGGGTTGGCTAAAAGAAAATTTATCAAGCCATTTCTTTTTAACACTTTCTCTGCTTAAAATATTTTTAATATCAGGCAACAAGCTACCGCCGCCGCATAAAAGAATTAAAGAAGGAAAAGGTTCTTCTTGGTTAAATTCTTCTAAAACCAATTCAACTCCACTAAGCCAAACCCGAACATCTCTTTTAAGAATATCTCTAATTTTTCTTTGAACATTTTGACTTATCTTTTTATGAGCATGCCTAATTTTTAATTCTTCAGCTTCTTCAAAATTAAGATTAAGAGATTGCGCCAAACGCTTACTAAATGATCTACCTGCCAAAGACAAGCTTTTTATTCCTTCTATTTTTCCTTGCCGAACTAAAGCAATATCAGTAGTTCCTCCTCCAATATCAATAAAAATTGCTCCTGAGATAGGATTAAATCCTGATGATTTTGTTAAAGCGTATGATTCAGCTGTAATAGAAAGTAATTCTAAATCAAGTTTTGAAGCAATGCTTTCTAAAGCGCGTAAATGAACTAAAGGCGCATAAATATTAAAAACACTTAAAAAAATTTCATTTCCTTGGAATCCCAAAGGATTAGTCACTTTATAGCCATCTATCTTTATTTCCGTAAGCAAAGCATTAATTGGCTTAATTTCAATTTCAGGTCTACATGTTTCCCAAGCGAGTTGGCTGCGCATTTTGTTAAATGCTTTGTGTTGAATATTTTGGACAATATTCTGAATTTCTGCTAAATCAATATCTTTTTTAGGTTCACTTCTTTTGCAAATAAAATTAGTTGTAGCACCCTTAATAAATTCTCCAGCCACTCCAACAACAACTCTTTTAGGCTTTATTCTAGCAACATTACATGCGCTATCAATTGCTTTCTTACAAGTATTAACAACGCCATCAATATCAGTTACAGCCCCAGCAAGCATATTGCCGGATGATTGCCTTTCGCGCCCGTATCCAATAACTAATCCTTGTTTTTTTTCTTCATCTATTTTATCTGAAGTTTCTCCTATTTTTAAAACAATAGCTTTAATAAACTCTGTTCCAATGTCTAGAGCCAATAAATAATCCTCCTTAATTTTGGATTTCTTTCCTAGAGGCCACTTCATTTCTTATATTTTACAACAATTCTTAATAATGAGCAAATAATAATGTGGATATGTTTTTATTATTTATTTTTCTTGACAAAAGAATATATTTTATGTAATATATATGTAATTGCCTATTAGGCATTTTTTTTGTTTTTTTTACAACTAAATAGAATGAAAGGAGGTGAAAAGAAAGTATTGTTGAAAAATAAACTGATAACACTTTTACGGAGGAAGAAGAGATGAAAAAGCTTTTTATCATGATTTTCGCAGGATTACTATTGGCGGTTTTCACGATGCCGGCCATGGCAAAGTTTAAAATCGGAGGTATCATTTTTACCGATTTCTATTATCTGAACAGAGACAAAAACAACGCCGAGGACTGGGGGTTAGGAAACGGAACGTGTTCATATAATGTAACCTCCATCCAGGTGCCCAATATCACCCGGCTCAATGTTAAATGGACAAACGAAGATAATGTCGGGATGTATATTGAGCTTGGCATGGGTCAAGAATGGGGTAACGTACAGTATAGCTGGAGTGACGGGGTTGAAGTTCGCCATGCCTATGGCTGGTGGGACATTAATCAGGATCTCCGGATTACGGCAGGAAAAACTACTACTCCATTTTCGCCATTGAATCCATCTCAGTTGCTAGGAACCAGGTCTGGTAGCTATAATATCATTGGGGCCGGATTCGGCGACCTTTATCCAAGTCGGATTCCCCAAGTCCGA
This sequence comes from uncultured Candidatus Saccharibacteria bacterium, assembly GCA_964621945.1. GTDB lineage: Bacteria > Patescibacteriota > Minisyncoccia > Portnoybacterales > UBA2143 > JAHJQT01. Next base: position 1,908 of record CAZUOI010000002.1, on the reverse strand, counting down.
GGGACTTACAAATTTAATAAAAATATACGCCTTGCCTTAGCTTTAGTCGATCCTACTGGCGTAGCTGACGTCGTCGGAGACCGAGGACCTTGGAGTTGGGGGGTGGAATACTCGACCAAAATCCCTAGGATAGATATAGGGGTACCAATAGCATTGGACTGGATTAAACTCTATCCCAGTCTGATGTGGCAGAGGCGGACGGTGGACAATCTTCGTCAATCGGATTATTCGAAGGAGCGCGGATATCCTACTGATGATGCAATGACCACTTATGTGGCCTCCCTAGGATTAAAAACCGGATATGGCCCCTTGGCTTTTTCAGCCGAAGGTAACTTCGGCCAGAATTGGGGAAATGCAGCAGGATTCATGGGTTTCAGTTACCCAGCGATTTTTTCCTCCGCCGGATATTCAAACGGCGAAATTCACGATGCAGAAACATACAGCTTCTGGGTTGACCTATCATACAAGATTGGTCCAGCTACCCTACATGGAATGTATGGGCAAATGAACACAAAAAACAGATGGGGCGAGATGGACTTCGATACCAAAAGTCAGATGTATGGACTTAGTTGTCCTATCCAATTAGCCAAGGGCTTTAGTATAAGACCTGAGCTGATGTGGTACGATGAAGGGACTGTCGAGGTCCGAGGCGAATGGGATGAGGATTACAATGCCGGCAAGTATATGATTGCCGGCGTTCAGTTCCAGATTACCTTCTAAACGCGATAAACACAAAATCGCGTAAAAACAAAAGGCCGGAAAGTTTTACAAAAAGCTTCCGGCCTTTTTTCTTTATAAAAATATATTTATTCTAAAATAGCTTTAATCCTACGAATTCCAGCAGAGCTAGATTGTTCTTTAATAATTCTAAAATGTCCAAGCTCGCCCGTTTGTTCAACATGAGGCCCAGCGCATATTTCTTTAGAAACATTATCGATTGTATAAACTCTTACTTTTTCTCCATATTTAGATTCAAAGACTCCCATAGCTCCTTGTTTTTTTGCTTCATCTAAAGGCATTTCTTCACATTTAACTTCTAAATCTTTTTTAATAACTTCATTAACTAATTTCTCTACTTCTTCTTTTTGTTCATCAGTCATCTTTTCAGAATGAGAAAAATCAAAACGTAAACGCTCTGCTGTAATATTACTTCCTTTTTGAACAACATGATCGCCTAAAACTTTTCTAAGTGATGCTAATAATAGATGAGCTACCGTATGCAATTTTTTTGTTTCTTCACTTGTATCAGCTAAACCACTTTTAAATTTACCAGCACTAGCTGTCCTTGAAAGTTCCTGATGCTTTTTCATTTGTTCATTAAATTTTTTAACATCTATTTCTTCTCCTTTTTCTTTTGCTAATTCTTGAGTCATTTCAATTGGAAATCCATAAGTTGAGAATAAGATAAAAGCATCTGTTCCTTTTTCAAATTCTCTTAATCCTCTTTCTAATGTCTTTTTAAATTTCTGTTCTTCTTCATCTAAATTATTTAAAATAAATTCTTTGTTTTTTTCTAATTCAGAATAAACTTCCTTATAATCCTCAATAACTATTTCAGCTATTTGTTTAGTCCATAGCTCGTCTTTAATTTCAAGTTGTCTTCCATAACGAACAGCTCTTCTAATTAATCGACGAACAACATATCCTTGATCAACATTAGATGGAACGATTCCTTTATCATCTCCTATAATAAATGTAACTGCCTTTATATGATCTGCAATAATTCTCATACTTCTAGTAATTCCCTTTGATTCTTCGTATTTCTTCCCTGATAATTCTTCAATCTTATTAATTAAATTAATAAATAATTCTGTCTTATAATCATCATCTAGATTGTTCAATACCGCTAAAGTTCTTTCTAATCCCATACCGGTATCAACATTTTTTTGTTTTAGTGGTTCGTATTTT
>CAZUOI010000001.1:0-31246 GCA_964621945.1 uncultured Candidatus Saccharibacteria bacterium | reverse complement strand
TTTGAGCCATTTATGTTATTATTAGCATAATGAAACCATCTAGTAAAAAGAAGTTATTTTATTTAGTCTGGATTGTTCTCGCCAGTATGGTTATTTTAAGTATGCTTAGCTTCTTATTCACTCCAATGTTTTAAGTTTAGCATGGTCTTTACTTTTTCAAAACTTTTAAAAATACTTCTTGAGGAATATTCATTTTACCAATAGCTTTCATTTTCTTTTTGCCTTTTTTCTGTTTTTCTAATAATTTTTTCTTACGAGAATAATCTCCTCCATATAAATAACCAGTAACATCTTTACGCATAGCGCTAATAGTTTCCCTAGCAATAACTTTCCCTCCAATAATTGCTTGCAAAGAAACAGCGAAAAGTTGCTTAGGAATAGCTTGCTTTAATTTTTTAACTAAACCTCTTGCTTCCTGATAAGCATTTTCTTTATGAATAATTCTAGAGAATGCTTCTTTTTTTTCTCCAGCTATTAAAATATCCATCTTTATTAAATCTCCAGGATAATAACCAATAATTTCATAATTCATTGAAGCATATCCAGATGTTATATTCTTCAATTTATCATAAAAATCAACAACAATTTCACTTAGAGCTGTATTGTATTTAACTAAGACTCTTTCTGTTCCTAAATATTGCGTATCCTGATATTCTGATCTCATTCCTTCTAGTAACTTCATAATTGAGCCTAAATAAAGATTGGGTGTAATAACTTCAAGACAAACCCACGGCTCTTTAATACTCTTAATCTTATTAATCTCAGGCATATCTTCTGGCGAAGAGATAATAATCTTCTTATTATCATTATCAATTATCTGATAAGTAACCGATGGCAATGTCACAATTAAATTTAATTGATATTCTCTTTTTAAACGTTCTAAAATTATTTCTAAATGAAGCATTCCTAAAAATCCACAACGGAATCCTCTTCCTAGTCCTTCGCATGATTCTGGCTCATATCGTAAAGAAGCATCGCTTAATTTTAATTTATCCAAACTTTCCTTTAATAAATCGTGATCACTTGATTCAACAGGATAAAAACTTGCAAAAACGACTGAATTTATCTTCTTATACCCCAACAATGGTTGGATTATTGAATCTGCTAAAGTAATCGTATCTCCAACTTGACACTGTTCTAAGTTTTTAAGACCAGTCGCAATATATCCTATTTCTCCCGCGCTTAAACAATCAGCTTTAACAAGATTAGGTTTAAATATGCCTGTCTCAATAACTTCAGCTTGAGCTTTTGAAGCAAACATCATTGTTTTATCTCTTGATTTAACTTGTCCATCAACAACTTTAACGTAAGCGATAACTCCTTTATATGGATCATAATCAGAATCAAAGATCAAAGCTCTTAATTTATCTTCTGGTTTACCGTTTGGCGCTGGTATTTTCTCTATAACCGCCTCTAAAACTTTATCTATATTCGTCCCCTGCTTAGCTGAAATTTTAATAATTTCCTCTTCTTCTACTTGAAGCATCTGACACATTTCCTGAATTGTTTCTTCAACTTGAGCGTTAGGCAAATCAATTTTATTTAAAACAGGAATAATAACTAATTTTTGTTCTTCGGCAAAATGAAGATTAGCTAATGTTTGAGCCTGAACTCCTTGACTAGCATCAACCATTAAAATAGCGCCTTCAACAGCTGCTAAACTCCGCGAAACTTCATAAGCAAAATCAACATGACCAGGCGTATCAATTAGGTTTAAAATGAAATCCTGATACTCCATTCTGACAGGTTGCAATTTTATAGTAATTCCTTTTTCTCTTTCTAAATCCATCATATCCAAAAACTGCTTTTTCATTTTTCTTTTTTCTACTGTTTTGGTCAATTCTAAAAGGCGGTCAGCTAAAGTTGACTTACCGTGATCGACATGACTGATTATGCAAAAATTACGTATGTTTTTTTGATCCATTATTTTTTAAACAAAGAATTAAGAAAAAACTTTAATTCTGACAATTTGAAAAGCCAAGTGAAAAATAAATAAATAAAGATACCAACTATTCCAGCTAATAATCCTTGGATTAAAATGTTAGAAATCATTAAAATTTGCAGGATGATATAGGCGGCTAAACCAGCTAATAAGGAAGCTAAAACCATTTTAGTTCCTGAAATAAACATTCTTTTACCATCAATAAATCCTATTTTTCTCCTAAGAAGAACAAAAAGCATAATCATGTAGAAAATTCCTCCCAAGGAAAATCCTAAAGCTAAGCCAGGCACACCCATAGAACGAGATAAAAACCAAGCAGCAGATATACGGACAAGTGTTGCAAAAAAACCAATTAAGAATGGACGCCAAGCATCTTCCCAGGCAAAAAATCCACGAAGAAAAAGTAGAATTAATGCTTCGGCAAAAAGAGATATAGAGAAATAAGCTAGTGTTTTTAATGTCAAACTTACATCATGAGCATTAAAATTTCCTGTGCCTAAAATAACTTGAACAATCTGTGAGCGTAAAACAATGAATAACATAGCTGATGGCAAAGTAAAAAAGAGAATTTGACGAGCCACCAAAGAAAACTCCTTAACAAATCCATTAACATCTTTTCTTTGAGCTGATTCTGAAAGTTTTGGAAAAACAGCTAAAACAAAAGAAATACCAAAAACACCCAATGGAAAACTCCAGATATTGTGAGCCAAATTATATATGGTGACACTCCCAACTGCTAAGAAAGAAGCAATTATTGTCATGGCTAAATAATCAAGTTGAAAAAGAGTTAAATTTAAAACACGAGGCGGCATTAATTTGAAAATCCTACGTACTCCTTTAAATTTAAAATCAAAAACAGGCGCCCATTTAAATCCACAAAAAAGAGCTGTTGGAATTTGAATAGCCATATGGAAAAAAGATCCAAGAACAACACCATAAGCCAAACCTAGAAGTCCATAGTCTTCAACTAGAAACAGAGCGCCAAAAATAATTCCTAGATTGTATATAATGGGTCCAAATGAATAAATAAGGAAACGTTTAAAGCTCCTAAGAATTCCGCCTAAAATAGTACTTATTCCTAAGAAGAATGAACTAAGAAACATAACTCTAGCTAATTTAACAGTTAGAGCCATTTTTTCGGGAGAAAAGCCTGGAGCAATAAGTTTGATTAACCAAGGCGCAAAAATAATTAAAATAAAGCAAACAATAATTAAAGAAGTTCCGATTATATTAAGAATGCTATTAGCTAAATGCCAAGCATCTTTTTTATCTTTCTGAAGATAATCGATAAAAACAGGGATAAATCCTGCGGTAATTGCTCCTAAAACAAGTATTGAATAAACTAAATCGGGAATACGAAAAGCTGCATAATAAACATCAAGCTCATCTCCAGCTCCAAATTGACCCGCTAAGATTCTATCACGAACAAGTCCTAACAAACGGCTAACTAAAGAAGCCGCTCCTAAAATGATAGCGGCCGAAGCAATAGTTTTTGATTTGTTATTTAGAAATTTTTTAATCATATTTAAAATTCAAAAGTTGCGCCTAAAAATTTATCAGTTCTTAAATTGCTATCAATATTTAAGGTGCCAGAATTTGAATTAAAATCATCAGGATATTTCCAAGAAATTTCCCAATCATCAGGATATTCCAATCTATGATTAAAGTCACTTTCAATACTGCCTAATTGCTTTTGGACTAATAAACTATAACTATCTGTTGGTTTAGTCAAGTCAATTTTAAAAGGCAGTTTATACCTATAAGTTAAAATAACCGTTTCCCCGGGACTAACATAAGCCCAATTACCAAATACTGTCTTATTACTCTCTTCAAATATATGAGTTCCTGTTTTTTTATCAATAATCATTTCACTTTCAATCGCCTCGACTAATGGATCACTTTTGAAATTATGTTTTTGATAATCAATTGGTGACTGATAAATTTCTACACTTTGACCATTAGCTGAAATTAATTCACTTCCCAAAGGAAGATATACTCTTAAATAATTTGAATTAACGCGATTCCACCAATCATATTCAGAATCTCCCCCCTGATGCTCTCTCATGATTGTTAGCGTATTAATAATAGAACCATCATCTTGAATTTCTGCTTGATGATCTATTGTCTCTTCAATCACTTTGTCCGTTTTATATCCATTAATATTGGATGAAACTACACTTAAATAATCTTTATCAGAGTCCAGAATCTTGCCAGACCAACCTTCATCAATAGATAATTTTTCAAGAGATGGATCATTAAAATAAGCTAAAATATGTTTTTCTTCAATACAGTCAAGAATAATTGCAATTGCTTTCTTTTTATCTTCTAAAGACAACGAACTTAAGGCTTTAATAAATTTTGGAGCAAAATCAGCTAAAATTTTCTTTGGCTGATTAAGTTCTTTATCATAATCAACTTCTACTTTATACTGGATTAACTCAATAAAATTATTTTTATCTAAAACAATATCATAATCTGGCATAGAAATAGAACCTGTTATTTCTAAAAGCCGTTCAATTAAAGTTGGCGTCATACTGATAACTCCATCTACTGTCGGACCTCCTGTTTTTTCGTAAAACCATTCAATTTTTTGCGCTGAAGTTGGAAAGTCAGCAAACCAATTAGCGTCATGCATTGACCAAGCCGTACTGATTTTCTGAATTGGACGCGGTGGAATAATTTTTTCATGAAGTTGACCGTCAGCATTATAAATGCCATCAATAAAAAGATTACTAATTGTGCCTTGATTTAAAGTTAAGAGACCATAAGTTCCTATAAATCCTCCTGTAGCGCGAATTTCGCCATTATTTTGAAATATTAAGAGATATTGACGTGAATTATCATGACCCAAAATACTCAATAAAGCGCTTGAATAATTTAAGGCTTGATTAAACATTTCTTCAACTAATGGCAATTTTTCTTTTAAAGAAGTAATTCCTTCTTGCATATCAGAAGGCAAGGCCTTAATTTTAACATCATCAAGTTCCTGATCTGCTGTTTTAATATTTTGTAAAGCATCTTTTAAGTTTGCCTGACTTAAAACAATATTATTAGTTAGTTTACTTTTCTGATTATCACCTAAATCAATTACATTAAATAGATTACTAAATGAGAATAAATTAACAGCTGAAGCAAGTGTTTGTCCTGCTTGAGCAAGATTCTCGCCAACTTTAATTAAATGACTTCCCGATGAAATTAATGAATTGCCAGGAATATTTTCTAAAATACTTAAAGTAATACTGCCCATTTTTTTTACTTCTTCTCCGGCATTGATAAAGTTTAAATGTGCTAGACCAAAACTTTGTTCAGCTGCTTGCCAATCTGCTTTTTCTAATGAATCTTGAGCAGTAAGCAAATTTTGATAAGCTAATAAGCTATTACTTAAAACATCATCTTTAACATTCATTCCTCGACTAATTAAAGAAGCTCCAGGCACAATTAAAGAGATCAGAAAAACAATTAAAATAAAACTAATTAAAGATTTTGGTATTTTTTTAAAATAAGAATGTTTTTTATTTTGTTTTATCCTAGGCGCGTTAAAATATTTTTTAGAGGCAACTTCAGGAAAATAGAATTCTTCTAATAAATTTGGATCTATTTTAGGTTTGCTTTCTTTAACTATTTTTTTTGGCTCTAAAACAAATTTGGTTTTTTGTAAATTTATATCTGATTTTTCTATTTCTTCCAACTCTTCTAATATTTTTTCTTTTGTTAAGACTTCAGAAGCTTCTTTTCTTTTAATGCTTATACTTCTCAAATCTAAAACTGGTTTTATTTTTTTTATTTTTCCAAAATCAAAATTTCCCTCTATATTAACAGGTTTTATGTCAAATAGAATAGGAAGGATATATCTTTTTTTATTATTTTTTTTAATGTTTCCTCCCATACAACAAAACACCTAAATTATGTCAGGTGCTTTTATTATATCATATTTATATTGTTCCAACTAATCCACAGATTTATAAATTTCTAATATTTCTTCAGCCATTTTATCCCATTTATATTTTTTTATTTGATTAAATCCTTTTAGAATTAAATTCTTCTGAACATCTTTATTATTCAAAACATATTTAATTTTTTCAGCTATATCATTAATATCTTGGGGATTAAAATAAATAGCCGAATCTCCAAGAATTTCAGGCAAACAAGATGCTTCAGAACAAATAACTGGCACTCCATGAGACATTGCTTCTAATGGTGGCAAACCAAATCCTTCATATAAAGAAGGGAAAACATAGAGAGAAGCATTCTTATATAAAGCAGTTAATTCTTTATCTAAAACAAAATCAGTAAAAATAATTTGTTTTGAATCCAAAAATTTATTTTGTATTTTTTTGTAAAAATAATCAATCTCCCCCACTAAAATAAGGTATAAATTACTTTCATCTTTAATTAATTTATTAAAAGCTAGAATAAGACGCTCTAAATTTTTATGAGGGTAAGCATTACCTACATAGAGGAGATATTTTTTTGAAAGATTATTAGAAGAAACATCTTTAACCTTCGAATCTAAAGACACTCCCTCATAAATTACTTTAATTTTACTTGATTTAATCTTAAAATATTTTAGAATATCGTTCTTAGTATAATTAGAAACTGCAATAATTTTTTTAGCTCTTTTAATTGCTAAAAGAATAACGATCTGATAGGTCAGATTTTTTAACCAATAATAGACAGGAATTAATGTGGAAGCCCTTTGAGTAGGAAATCTTTTTAGGATTAAGTCATGAATAGTAATTATAAATGGTTTAAAATAAAAAATAGGAACATTAAAATGAGGGAAATGCATTAAATCAATTTTATACTTTCTTATTTTAAAAGGGAAAAAAATCTGCTCTTTAAATCCATACCATCTATAATTAGCTAAAACTTTTTTAAAGTTTTTATTCTTTGGATTATAATTTAAAAAATTATCTTTGCGAAGAAAAATAATATATCTATTATTTAAATCAGTTTTTTCTAAATTTTCAACTAATTTTTGAACATAACGGCCTAGGCCTTTTTGTTTAGGTCCAAAAAAACGTGCGTCTATCCCTATTTTTAATTGATTTTTTTTATTCATTTAATAGAACCTTTAACGTCTCTTGAGCACACTTGTGCCAGGAGAATTTTTTTGCTTGTTTTAATCCATTTTCAATTAATCTTTTTCTTAATTCTTTATCAGAAAGCGCAATTTCCATAGACCAAGCCAACTCATCAATATTTGCCACATCAACCATCAAAGCTGCTTTCCCAACTACTTCAGGCAAAGAAGAATTAGATGAAACAATTGTTGGGATACTGCAAGCCATTGCTTCCAACGGAGGAAATCCAAATCCCTCAAAAAAACTCGGATAAACAAAAATTTCAGATAAATTATATAAATGTGGTTTGTCCGCTTCTTCAACAAATCCTGTAAATATTATATCTTTTCTTTTTTTAGACTTATTTGCTGCTTTAAAAATATCCTGATAAAGCCAACCTTTTGTTCCGGCAATAACAAGTTTACAATTCTTATCTTTCAATAGTTCAAATGCCTTTATCAAACCAATAAGATTTTTTCTTGGTTCAATTGTACCGAAGTAAAGAATAAATTTTTCAGGTAAATTATATTTCTCTCTAATGTCACTATTTTTATTCTTCATCTGTTTAAATTGTTCCCCTACTCCAGAATAAATTACTTTAATTTTATTTGGTTCTATTTTATAAAAATCAACCAAATCCGATTTAGTTGATTCTGAAACAGCAATTATTTTATCAGCTTTCTGGACTTCTCTTTTCGCATCCATTAAAAATTTTTGCCAAAGACGCTTGCGCCAAGAAAAAAATTCGGGATAATGTTCAAATGACAAATCATGAAAAGTAATAACTTTCTTGCATTTCTGCGATAGAGGCGCTCTAAAAAAATGAGGATTAAAATAAACATCAAGACCACCTAATAATTTATCAATCTTAGGACTATTAAAATAACGAGCGCTAACAAATAACGCTCGATTAGGAATCCTGAATTTTCTAATATTAACATTATCTAAAGAAAGCCAATCATAATCTAAATCAACTTTTTGATAGGCATTATAAAAAAGCTGGTAATTGATTTCTGGGTTGAGAGCTAAAAGATTAGACAATAAATTTATTGTATATTCCTCAACTCCTGTTCTAGCTCCTCGAGCTAAAACCCTTGTATCGATGCCTATTCTCATTGTATTGATTTGTCAATAAATTTTTTAATTTTTTCTTTAAAGCTCTCTTCATTAAAATTCATAGCCCTTTCTCTAATAACTTTAGGATCAAAATCTGACTCATTGAAATTTTTTAGTGTTTTTACTAAATCTTCTGAAGTTTGATTCTCAAAAAATAAGCCGGTTATTCCATGCTGAACAATTTCTAAAGCGCCTCCTCCTTTATAAGCAATGACAGGACGGCCCGCTGCCATTGCTTCAACAGCTGTAATGCCAAAATCCTCTTCTTGAGGAAAAATAAAAGCTTGGCAATGCGCATAATAATCTTTTAATTTTGAATCGGGAACTAAACCAATAAATTTTATATTTTTATTAGATTTCTTTTCTAGTCTTTTTCTATCAGGACCATCTCCAATTATTTTTAATGGAAACCCAAGTTCATTAAAAGCGTCTATTGCTAAATCAAAACGCTTATAAGGCAAAAAACGACCAACTAATAGAAAATAATCGTCTGTTTTTTCTGCTAAATAAAATAGATTTGCTTTAACAGGAGGATGAATAACTTCTGATTCTCTATGATAATATTTTTTGATTCTTTCAGAAACAAATTTTGAATTAGAAATAAATTTATCAGCTCTTTTAGATGCTTTCTCATCCCAAACACGAATATAATTCATAAAAAAGGGAATAATTTTTTTGATAACACTAGCATATCCAAATTCTTCAATATATTTATGCGAATCATCCCAAGCATAACGAATCGGGGTATGACAATAACAAATATGAAGAGTATCAGGAGAAGTAATTATCCCTTTGGCATAACTAGCAGAATCAGAAAGAACTAAATCGTATTCAGAAAAATCAAACTGCTCAATTGCTAAAGGCATTAGCATTAAGAAGGGTCGATGATGCGATTTAATTAATGGAATCTTTTGTAAAAATGAAGTTCTAATATCTTTATTATCAAAAGCAAATCCAGTTTTTTTCTTATCATAAAGCAAAGTATAGATTGGCGCTTTTGGAAAAATCTGACAAAAGGCCTCTAATACTCTTTCTGCCCCTCCATACTGATTAAGATAATCATGTACTAAAGCAACTTTCATTTATGTTTTTTAAATAAAATAACAAATGGTGTCTTTAATAAAATTATTAAATCTAATTTGACAGACCAATCTTCAATATAGAAAAGGTCTAATTTTACTTCTTCATCAAAACTAAGATCGCTTCTACCTGAAACTTGCGCTAATCCCGTTATACCTGGTTTTGAACAAAACATTTTTTTCTGTTCAAAATTATATTTTTCAACTTCATAAGACATATGAGGCCGATAACCAACAATACTCATATCTCCTTTTAAAACATTAAAAAACTGAGGGAGCTCATCTAAAGAGTACTTGCGTATAAATTTTCCTAATTTCGTAACTCTTGGATCATCTTTTATTTTATGCAATGGACTATTATTTCTTATATTCCTTTCTTGATCTTCTTCTAATTTTTTAAGCATCTTATTACCCTCTTCTGTCCCAAATTCGCCATCGCAAAGATCTGCCTTTATTGAACGGAATTTATAAAATTTAAATTTTCTTTTCTTATATCCATAACGATAATCTTTATAAATAACAGAACCGCGAGAGTCTATTTTAATTAAAATAGCTAGTAAGATATAAAGAGGCGAAAAGATAATAATAAAAAGCAGAGAGAAAATTATATCAAATATTCTTTTGATAACTCTTCCCCATCCATCAAGAACAGTTCTTTTTATTTCTATTAAAGGAATTTCTCCTAAAGTAACAGCCGAACTATTAACTGTTAATGTCTGAAAAATATTAGGGACAAATTTAAAAACAATATGGTTTTCTTCGCAAAAATTAGTTAATTTAATAATTTCTTCTTTAGGCCAATCAAGATTAGCTAAAATAATTTCATCAACTTTAGAATTAATAATTTTCTCTTTTATTTTTTTTAAATCAGGACTATCAAAATTTCCAGCAAAAAAATATCCTAATCTTGGTTCTTCTTTAATATTTCTTATTATTTTTTCGCTAATATTATCTTTGCCAATTACTAAAACGCGATTAGTGCTAAAATGATATTTTTTTATTAAAAATTTTTGCAAATGAATAATGAAGAAGCGCCCAATTAAAACAAAAAGAACTGCAAAAAACCAGCCAGCTAAAACAAGAAAACGAGAATCAAATGATTCACGACTCATGAAGATATATAAAACTAAGATGAAAATACCTGCCGAAACTCCAACAATAATCTTTAAAAAATCATCTAGAATCATGCGACGCGTTTTTATTTTATAAAGTCCAACTAAAGCAAAAACAATCAAAAAATACAAAGAGACAGCCACAACTAATCCTAAATATTTATTCAAAGGAAGATTCAAATAAAAAAGAACCGGTCTATGTTGAACTATCAAAGGATGAGTCCTTATAAAATAAGAAGATAGGCCAGCTAAAAAAAGCATCAAAAAATCTAAGGGGACTAAAATTGTCGTAAAAAAAAGTTCTGATTTCTTCATTCTTTTTAATTTATACTCTAATCCTAATGAATTATAGGCAAAAAATCAATAAATATAAAAGAAACGCGCCTAAGCGCGTCTCTTTGTCCAAGTAAATAATAAGCCGGGTTCTGTTAAAAATAGTCATTAATCTAGGCTCAATATTACTATTAAGCTCAAGCGAGCTACTTTTTTCCTAATATAAATCAGGATTTGCTCTTGCACCAGACAGGGTTTACCATTCCAACAGGTCTCCCTGCGGAAAGAGGGGTCTTAATCCCTCACTTTTCACCTTTACCTCATTTTAGGAGGTCTCCCCTAAAATAAAGAAATATTGTCTCTGCGGCACTTTCCCTAAGTTCACACTCGGCGGAAGTTATCCGCTGTCGCTTTCAGGAACTAAAGTTCCATCGGTGCCCGGACTTTCCTGTCGCCTAAGGCGACTGACTATTTGATTTACTTGAACTATTTCTAATTATAAACCTATTAAAAACAATGTCAAGGATTACAACAGCACTTGCTCCCTATCTTGATTGTCTAACGCCTCATTAACTAATTTATCAGCTTCTTTGTTTTTTTCTCGGGGAATGTGTTTGAAATTAACTTTTTTAAAATCTAAAATTAAATTCCAAATTTCAATAAATAAGAGTTGTAATTTTTCTTCCTTAATTTTGTACTTGTGATTCAATTGTTTAATCGCTAATTCACTATCCATTAAAAATTCTATTTCCATTTCTTTTGCTTTTTTCTTTCCAAAAAGAAGCTTTGCTTTTTTTAAAGCAAAAACAGCTGCTTGATATTCAGTTTCGTTATTAGTCGCTTCTCCAATAAATTCAGAGTAAGTTTTAATTATTTGGTTCTCCTTGTAAATAACCACCCCGATAGCCGAAGGACCAGGATTTCCACGAGAGCCACCATCAGTATAAATAGTAATTTTCATAAGCTTAATCTCATATCAATAACCTTCATTTCTAAATTACGGTTATTGTTCCATTCATTTATAATTAATTCAAAAACAAGATCGACTAAGTTGCCCTTTTTCAACGCTTCACTTTTGTCTCCCATACCAAAAGCAATAGCATTTATTTTTTTAACCATTGATTTCTTGCCAAAAACAATTAATTCTAATTTTAAATGTTTGTTTCCATTACCAACAGTTCGGCAATTAATAATTTCTGCTTTTTTAATTAAAAATTTAGGTTCAAGATTACCTCTTCCAAAAGGGGTAAAATTTTGAAGATAGTCATAATTCTTCCAACTAATATCTTCTAATTCCATTTCAGTATCAATATCTAAAACTTGTTCAACATTTATGTTTTTTAATTCTCTTTCTGCTATTTTACCAAAAACACTTTTTACTTTATTAAGATTATCTTTTTTCATGCGGAATCCGCAGGCCTGTTTATGTCCTCCAAAATCATCAAAAAAATTAAGACATTCGCTAAAAGCCCCAATTAAATCAAATTGAGCAATGCTTCTACAAGAAGCGCAAATCATATCTCCTTTTTCTTGATAAATTACTGTTGGAATATTATATTTCCTAGCAATTTTACTTGCAATTAAACCAAGCAAGCCAACGGGCCAATCAGGATCTCCTTCAAAAACAAATTTATAATTATTATTCTTAATTTCTTTTTTATCTAAGCGTTTTTCAACTTCCTGCGTAATTTCATCAGTTAATTTTTGTCTTTTTATATTATTCTTATTAATCTGTTCGGCTAAAGCGCTGGCTGTTTTTTTATCTTTGGCGATTAAAAGTTTGTAAGCAATATTAGCATGGTCCATCCGACCAGCTGCATTTAATCTTGGCCCAATTGCAAAGCCAAGCATATGAGTATTAAGATTGGTCAAAGGAGCTTCTCCATTTTTAGAAGAATGAATAATTTTTGGATTCATACTAGAAACTTTCATTAATTCCTGAAGACCAGGCCATTTTGTTTGAGCTAAAACTCCAAGTCCATACCTAACTAAAGCGCGGTTCTCGCCAATAATAGGCATCATATCAGCCACCGTCGCAATAGCCGTGAGATCAAGTAGCCATTTTTCAAAAGAATTATTTTTAAAAGATTTTAAAAGAGCGCAAGCAAGCTTATAGGCAACTCCTGCCCCTGCTAATTCTTTAAAAGGATATTTATCGCCTTTTTGAAAAGGATCAATTAAAATTAAAGATTCTGGAACTTTGTCCATCAATAAATGATGATCAGTAACAATAACATCTATTCCTAATGACTTAGCTAAATCTATTTCCTTAAAATTAGTACATCCACAATCAACTGTAATAATCAATTTTGCCCCTTTCTTAGATAAAAAATTAATAGCATCTTCATTTAAACCATGACCTTCTTTATCTCTATCTGGAATATAAATTTCAGGTTTTTTAGCTTTCAATTCTTTTAAAGTTAAAAACAAGATTGCTGATGAACAAACTCCATCAGCATCAAAATCACCATAAATGAATATTTTTTCTTTTTTTTCTATTGCTTTAACAATTCTTTCAACAGCCTTTTTCATCCCCTTAAGTAAAAAAGGATCATGAATATCATCTAAATAATCAGGATTAAAAAATTCATCAATCTGTTTCTGTGTCTTTATATTTCTATTATAAAGAAGATTGCAAATTAAAGGAGAATACTCCGGAAATTGTTTCAAAAAAGCGCTCGGCGCTTTTGATTTAAGATTCCATTTCATAATTAAAAATTAACTTAATGCTTCTATCCCTGGAAGTTTTTCTTTTGCTAAAAATTTAAGCATTGCTCCTCCACCAGTAGAAACATGATCTATCTTGTCTAATAAATTCAATTGATCTAAAAGAGCAATCGTATCACCACCTCCAACTACTGAGAAACAAGGATTTTCTGTTACTGCCTTAGCTATTTCTATGCTACCCGAAGAGAAATTTTTAATTTCAAAATATCCCATCGGACCATTCCAAATAATTGTATGAGCATGAGAAATCACATCCTTAAAAAGATCGACACTGTCAGGTCCAACATCTAAAATCATTTCATCTTCTTTTGTCCCGCCAATTGCATCAATTCTATTAACTTCTTCTTTTAAAATACTAACTGAAACGACTGCATCTACCGGAAGATGCAGTTTGGGATTAGTTAATTCCATTTTTTTAACCTCCCCAATCATTCTTTCTTCTGAAAGTGATTTTCCAATAGCAAAACCTTGAGCCTTAAGAACTGTATTTGCTAATGCTCCACCCAAAATAACATCATCACCTCTATTTAAAAAGTTTTCAATTACTTTAATTTTTGTTGAAATCTTTACTCCCCCGATAATTGCTAATGAAGGAGGTTCTGAATCATTTAAAATTTTGGAAAGATTCTTTATTTCTTTTTCTAAAAGTAATCCGGCGCAACTAGGAAGATATTCAGGTAATCCACTAATAGAAGCATAATCTCTATGAACCTGACCAAAAGCATCTAGAACAAAAAAATCAGCTAAAGTAGCTAATGATTTGATGTAATTTGAATCTTTTTCTTTTTCTCCAGGATAAAATTGAATATTTTCTAAAAGAACTACTTCTCCAATTTCCATTTTCTCTATAACCCGTTCAACCTCTGAACCAATACAGTCATTAAGTTTTTTTACCGGATGATTCAATAATTCAGAAATTTTTTTTGCAATTAAATCAACTCTCAAATCCTCCATTACTTTGCCATTTGGCCTCCCGAAATGAGTTGATAAAATTATCTTTGCCTGATGATTAAGTAAATAATTAATAGTTGGCAGAACAGCTTTAATTCTGAAATCACTAGCAATCTTCTTGCTATCTAATAAAGGAACATTAAAATCAGCCCTAACCAAAACACGTTTATTATTAAAATTGAAATCACGAAGAAATTTCATGAAATAATCCTATTAATAATCTTAATAAATTCACTCGCATTGAGAGAAGACCCTCCGATTAATAAACCATCCATATTTGCATCTTTAATATAATCAACTGCATTTTGACTGATAACACTTCCTCCATAAAGGATTTTGACTCTTTCAGCAATAGATCTATTATAAAGATTTGTTAATGTCTTTTTTATCAATAAAGCTGCTTTCATAGCATCATCAGATAAACATGGGATGCCTGTGCCAATTGCCCAAACTGGCTCATAGGCAATAATAACATCTGGAATTCTTGATTGAGAAATTCCTGCTAATCCCTTTTCAATCTGTTCACTGACAATTAAACTCATTTCATTTATTGGCTTTCCTTCGGAATCAAAAGAATCCCTACTTTTTTCACCAACACAGAAAATAGGTTTTAATCTATTTTTAAGAACAGATTTTATTTTTTTATTAATATTATTATCTGCTTCGTTAAAATAATCTCTTCTTTCTGAATGACCAACAATAATATATTTACATTCAAAATCTTTAAGCATTAGAGAAGAAATCTCTCCAGTATAAGCTCCTTTGTCCTCCCAAAAACAATTTTGGGCCCCAAGCTGAATAGTATTTTGTTTAAAAAGGGATAAATAAATAAATGGCGGACAAATAACTACTTCAACTTCATCTAATTTTTTAATCCCCTTTTTTACGGATACAAAAAGATGCTCAGCTTCTTTTCGAGTAGCAGGATTGCATTTCCAATTAGCGACGATTAATAATTTTTTATTCATTTTTTATTTTTTTTAATAACTATACCTACTATTAAAATTATTGATAAAACAATAAAAGAAATGGAAATATATTCGTAATATTTAGCAATTAATTCTTTATTTGAGCCAAAGCAATATCCTAAAATAGCCAAAACAATAACCCAAATACCAGAACCTAAAGAAGTATACAGTATAAAATTTTTAAGATTCATCTTAGAAAATCCAGCCGGGATAGAAATCAACTGTCTTACTGCAGGAATAAATCTTCCCATAAACGTAGAAAAATTTCCATATTTCAAAAAGTATTCTTCCGCCTTAACTACTTTTTCTTTATTTATTAATAAAAATCTGAATATTTTTAAATTAACTAAAGAATAAACAACTTTTCTTCCTAATGTATAAGCTAAAAAATAATTTATTAGAGCTCCTAATAAAGAACCGATTATTCCTGCGAGAATAACAAGAAAAATATTCATTTCTCCTTGTTGAGCTAAATAAGCTGCTGGAGGAATAACAATTTCAGATGGAAACGGGATAAAAGAACTTTCAATAGTTATTAACAAAGTTATTCCTAAATATCCTATTTCTAAAATTAAATTTAATCCCCAATCAATAATTGTTCCAAAAATAAATTCCATATTCTTACTGTTTTCTTAAAAATTCAGCTGCTTTTTCTGGTTCAATAATACTTATTTCTATACCGGCTCCAAGTTCAAAACCAGCCCAGCTTGATGTTCTTGGAAGAATATTCAAATGCCAATGATAATTATCATGACTCTCTTCATTTGAAGGAGCTGTATGGATATAAAAGTTATAAGGAGGATTGTTTAATGCCTTATAAATCTTATTAAGCGCTTTTTGTAAAGCATCAGCAAAAAAAACCTTATCACTCTCGGTTATTTTTTCAAAATAAGGCTGATGTTCTTTTGGATAAACTCTTGTTTCAAAAGCAACCTGTGAAGCAAAGGGACAAAGGACAACAAATTTTTCGTTTTCATAAACAATCCTTTGTTTATCTTTCATGTCCCATTCAATCATCTCGCAATAAACACATTTGCCTTGGCTCCTGTAAAATGCTTCCGCTCCTTCCATACTTCCTCTTAAATCGGGGTCTATCGCTGGAATAGCCATTATCTGAGAATGAGGATGAGCTACTGAAGCGCCTGCTTTTTTGCCATGATTATGAAAAATAGAAACATACTTAATAAATTTTTTATCTATTAAATCCAGATATCTTGATTGATATAAATCAACAACCATTTCCATTTCTTTTGGAGTAAATTGCGCCATTTGTCTTTTGTGGTCGGATGTAATAACAACTTCATGATAGCCAACACCATCCATAATCCTATTAGGACCTTGTTTTCTTTCTTTTAATTCGTTGCTTGCTAAAAGAGCTGGGTATTTATTCGGAATTGAAATAACAAACCAAGAACCATCTTTTTTATCTCTTCTGGCTATTTTTTCTTTAATATTTTCTTCATTACAAAACGGACAATTTTTTTTAGAATTAATTGTTTTCTTTTTACTATCTTTAGAAAAAGATTCTGGACGACGCGAACGACCAGTGGCGATAATGACCCAGTCATTAGAGACTAAATCCATTCTTAATTCTGAAGGAAATTTTTTCTTACTTTTTTTACTAATCATATTTTTTTGTAATCAAATTCCATTTAATTTTAAATAATTCACGAAAAGTATTTAAATATCCCTTAAGGCTAACTTTACTATGTGGATCATTAACCCAGTTAACTGGAATTATTCCTATCTTATAACCAAGCTTTCTCGCTATTGCCAACGCTTCAATATCAAAACCCCATTTATCAATTAAACATCTTCCAAAAATATCATTAGCTGTTTTGCCAGTAAAAGCTTTGAATCCGCATTGTGTATCCCAAATACTCGAAACAGCAAGCAATTGAATTAAAATGTTACCAAAATTACCTAATTGTCTTTTTAAAAATGACTGGGCGACGGCTTGTTTTGCGCCTTCTGCATCTTTACTATCACGAGAACCGATAACTACTTTAAAACCTTGTTTAAAAAGAGGTATCATTTTTTCAAAATGATCTATTGTTGTTGCATTATCAGCATCCATAAAAACACGATGTTGTCCCTTGGCCTCTAACATGCCTTGCCTAACAACCCAGCCTTTTCCATGATTTTCCTTATTATCAATTAATTTTAAATTTTTAATTAAATCTGAAAATTTCTTGACGATAGCAGCTGTTTTATCTTTTGAACCATCACTGACAACAATAATCTCATAAGAATAATCCTGGCCTGTTAAATATTTATCGATATCAAGCAATGTGTTACTAATACGTTTCTCTTCGTTATAGGCTGGTATAATTACTGACAAATAAATTTTTTCCATATGCTTGTATTATACAATATTTTTAGATATGATACAAAATACAAATGAAAAAATATCATATTATTACTTATGGCTGTCAAATGAATGAATCAGATTCAGAACGACTAGCCGCCAAATTAGAGAATAAAAAATACAAATTTACTAAAAAAATAGAAATAGCTGATTTAATAGTGATCAATATTTGTTCTGTTAGACAATCAGCCATAGATAGGGTCTATAGTAAAATAAAGAAAATACGTTCTATCAATCCTAAAGCAAAAATAGTTCTAACTGGATGTATTCTAGAAAAAGATAAAAAACAATTCAAGGAACAAATTAATGAAATATGGCCCATTATTAGTTTTAAAGCAGAAACAAAATATTTACCCCACCTAATACAGGGCAGATCGCTCAAATGCGCTTATGTTCCAATTATGACTGGCTGTAATAATTTTTGTTCTTATTGCGCTGTTCCATATACAAGAGGCAGAGAAAAATCTAGACCTGCCGATGAAGTTATCAAAGAGGTTAAAAGATTAATTAAGAGTGATTATAAAGAAATTACTTTATTAGGACAGAATGTGAATAGTTACAAATTCGGTTTTCCAAAATTACTTCAAACTATTAGTAATCTCTCTGGAGATTTTCAGATTAAATTTATGACTTCCCACCCTAAAGATATGTCTGATCAATTAATTAAAACAATTGCTGAAAATAAAAAAATCTCTAAAGAGATTCATTTGCCAGTTCAGTCTGGAGATAACATAATTTTAAAAAAAATGAACCGTGGATATACGGTTGGAGATTATAGAAAATTAATAAAAAATATATATAAGGAAATTCCCAAAGCAATCATCTCAACTGATATTATTGTAGGATTTCCAGGAGAAACAGAGAAACAATTTGAAAATACAGTTAAATTAGTTAAAGAAATGAATTTTAAGCAAATTTATACAGCTCGTTATTCTCCTAGATTAGGAACAGCTGCGTCTAAATTAGAGAATAATGTCCCAGATAACGAAAAAATAAAGAGAAAAAGAGTTATTTTAGATCTTATAAAATCATCATGCGACATAACAAACTAATAACAATCCTTGGACCAACTGCTTCAGGTAAATCAGACCTGGCTGTTAAACTTTGTAAAAAATTCGATGGGGAAATTATTTCAGCTGATTCACGTCAGATATATAAAGAAATGAATATAGGAACAGCTAAGATAACAAAAGAAGAAATGTCTAATATCCCTCATTATATGATTGATATTGTTAAGCCAGATAATAATTTCACCTTAGCTCAATTTCAGAAAAAAACAATAAAAATTATTAAAGATATTCAAAGAAGAAATAAGCTTCCATTTTTAGTTGGTGGCACTGGCTTATACATCCAATCAATTGTTGATAATTTAAAAATTCCAGAAACTAAACCAAATAAAAAATTAAGAAATAGATTAGAGAAATTAACTAATCAAGAATTAGTTAATAAATTAAAAAAACTAGATCCTCAAGCTTTAAAAATTATTGATATAAAAAATAAAAGAAGATTAATTAGAGCTTTAGAAATTTGTTTATTAACTAAAAAACCTTTTTCAGAACAAAGAAAAAAAAATAAGCCAATTTTTGACATCTTACAAATTGGTCTTAAATTAGATACAAGAAACCTAGAACAGAAAATAAGTCAGAGAACTAAAAAAATGATTAGGAGTGGATTAATTGAGGAAAATAAAAAACTATTAAAAAAATATGGCAGTAAGCCATATTCAATGAGCGGTATTGGATATCAGGAAGTTATTTTATACTTAAAAAATAAAATAACTTTAGAAGAAGTTAAAGAATTAATAAAAATACATACACGCCAATACGCAAAAAGACAAATAACTTGGTTTAAAAGAGATAAAAAAATTAAATGGATTAAAAATTATTCTCAAGCTGAGAAATTAATCCAGTTGTTTTATTAATAATTCTCTAACTACCTCTGGGTTTGCCTGTCCTTTACTTGCTCCCATAACCTTGCCAACTAAAAATTGCAAAGCGTTTTCTTTGCCTGCCTTATAATCGCCAACTGGTTTTGGATTATCATTAATAACCTGCTTAACTATTTTAGATAAAGCATCTTCGTCGCTAACTTGTTTTAATTTTTTATCATCTACAATATTAGAAGGGTCTGCTCCTGTTTTTAACATTTCCTTCAAAACTGTCTGGGCAGCTGAACTCGAAATTTCTTTTTGTTCAATTAAGGTTATAAATTCAGCAAAATTCTCAGGACTAATTTTACAATTTTCTATTTTCAAATTACTATCAGTAAGCAATTTTTGTAATTCAGTTAATAAATAATTAACAGTTAATTTAATAAGCGCTTGCTTATTGTCAATAGACTTTATTTTCAACCATGTTTTTAATTCAGAAATTACTTGTTCAAAATAATCAGCCAATTTTTTATTACTAACTAAAACATCTATATCTGATTGAGGTAATTTATATTCGCCAAGAAATCTTTCTCTTTTTGCTTGAGGCAACTCAGGCAATTCAGAAGAAACTTTAGTGCTAACCGCAGACATATTAACTAGCGGAGGCAAATCTGGTTCAGGAAAATAACGATATTCCTGCGCTTCTTCTTTTGTACGTTGAGAAAAAGTTATTTGCTTATTTTCATCCCAACCTCTTGTCTCTTGAATAATCTTATCTCCCGAATCTAGCAATTCTGCTTGTCTCTTGATTTCATAATTGACAGAACGCTCAACAGCTCGAAAAGAATTAAGATTTTTAATTTCTACTTTAGTGCCTAATTCTTTTTTATTTGATCTTAAAGAAATATTAACTTCACAACGCATTTGTCCTTTTTCCATATTAGCTTCCGAAACATCTAAATAACGAAAAATTAATCTTAATTCTTCACAAAATTGTCTTGCTTCTTTGCCAAGAGCAATATCTGGTTCAGTAACTAATTCCATTAATGGCCTTCCAGCACGATTAAAATCAACCAATGAGCAATCTTTCCCTTGGAGGTGAGTTAATTTCCCAGTATCTTCCTCTAAATGAATTTCCTTGATTCTTATTTTCTTCCCATTAGTATTTAAAAATCCTTTTACTGAAAGAGGAGCGTAAAGCTGAGAAATTTGATACGCTTTTGGCAAATCAGGATAAAAATAATTTTTACGATCAAATCTTGAAAATTCAGGAATCTGACAATTTAAAGACAAGGCTGTTTTAACAACAAATTCAACGGCTTTATTATTAATCACGGGTAGCGTTCCAGGATGACCCATGCAAATCGGACAAATATTAATATTTGGTACTTTTTCTTCAGGATCATTTAAACAATCACAGAACATTTTGCTCTCTGTTTTTAATTCGGCATGTATTTCTAACCCAATAACTGGTATATATTTCATATTTATGTCTTTATAGCATTTCTTAATAAAAAAGCAACTGTTAATGGCCCTAAGCCGCCAGGCACAGGAGAAAGCCATTTTGCTTTATTCTTAACGCTCTCCATATCAATATCTCCAATTATTTTACCATTTTTCTTACTAATCCCGCCATCAATTAGAATAGCACCATTTTTTATCATATTGCCTTTAATTATTTCTGGCTGGCCTAAAGCAGTAATTAAGATATCGAATTCTTTTAGCTGTGGAAGATCTCCCAATTTATCGGGAACTACCCACAACGTCAAATTCTCTTTATTAAAAAATTGCATTAATTTCCCTCCAAAAACATCTGAATTTACTAAAGCAATTATTTTTTTATCTTTTAAATTTTCTTTTGTGGCTTTAATCGCTTCATAAATGGCTAGAATAAAAGGAGAATTAAATTTGCTTTCGAGCAAAAAACCATCTATATCTTTTTCAATACTAATTTCTTTAATAATTCTATCAGCTGAAAAACTTTGAGGCAATGGTAACTGAACCAGAATGCCATTTATTTTACTATTCTTATTTAAAGAATTAATAAGATTTATAATTTTTTCTTCTTCTATTTTTTTAGATAAAAAATGCTTTTCTACCTCAATCCCTATACTCTGTCCTGTTTTCTCTTTTATTTTAACATATAAATACGATGCTGGATCATTACCAACAAGAATTACAGCTAATCGCGGCTTAATGTTTCGCTTCTCAATTTCTTTTTTTAATTTAGCTAAAATATTATTAGCTATTTTTTTGCAATTAATAATTTTCATTTTATAAAACGGGAAATTTTTTAGCTAATTTAATAACTTCTTTTTTAACTTCTTGGATTATTTTTTTATTATCAATATTTTTAATTATTCTTATAACAAAAGAAGTAATTTGTTTCATTTCTTTTTCTTTTAATCCTTTAGATGTAACAGCCGGTGTGCCAATCCTAATTCCAGAAGTTTCCCATTTAGAACGGGTATCGTAAGGAATTACATTGCGATTAACATAAATATTAGCTAATTCAAACGCTTTTTGAACTTTTTTTCCAGAAAGATTAAATTTAGTTAAATTTATTAAAATAAGATGATTGTCAGTCCCGCCAGAAACTAAATTAAATTTATTTTTAATAAATTCATTAGCTAAAATTTTAGCATTTTTAATAACTTGTTTTTGATAACTAACAAATTTTTTCTCTTGCGCTTCTTTTAAGGCAACTGCCTTGCCAGCAATTTCATTTTGTAAAGGACCGCCTTGTAATCCAGGGAAAATAGCTTTATCAATTTTTTCAGCTATTTCTTTGTTCTTAGAAAGAATTAATCCCCCACGAGCTCCGCGTAGCGTTTTATGAGTAGTCATCGTCACCACATCACAATAAGGAAAAGGTTGAGGATGAACATTAGCTATTACTAAACCTGCAATATGAGCAATATCAGCCATTAAATAAGCTCCTGTTTTTTTGGCTATTTTACTAAATTTAGAAAAATCAATTTGACGAGGATAACTTGAAGCTCCAACAATAATTAATTTTGGTTTTTTATTTAATGCAATTTTTTCAACTTGTTTAATGTCTATTCTCTCTGTTTTTTTATCAACTCCATAAAAAATGAAATTATACAAAGAACCAGAAAAATTTACTGGAGAACCATGAGATAAATGACCACCTTGATCAATTTTCATTGATAAAACAGTATCGCCTGGTTTAAGTAAAGCAAAATAGACAGCTTGATTTGCTTGTGAACCAGAATGTGGCTGAACATTAGCAAAATTAGCTTTAAATGCTTTCTTTGCTCTAGCAATAGCTATTTTTTCAATTTGATCAATAAATTGCTGCCCAGAATAATATCTTTTTTCAGGATATCCTTCAGCATAACGAGCGCTTAAAATACTTCCAACTGCGCTTCGCACCGCTAAGCTTGTATAATTATCAGAGGCAATTAAATTAAGCCCCTCTTGATGGCGCTTAAATTCTTGTTTTATTAAATTATTTATTTTTGGATCTACTTTTTTAAGAAAATTAATCATATTAATCTAATGCTATAATATTATTGTGAAAAAATAAAGCCCTAATTGATTTTTTTAAAAATTAATCAACTAGAGCTTCAGTCTTTTGAATCCTTGTAAAGATATTTAGTAAGGTGATTTGTGAAAAACACCCGACCATTTTTTTCCACCTTTTTTAACCTCCTTACTTATTATTTCGATCTTCTCCAACTTTTCCTTTTTTCTTTCAGCGGCTTGTTGAACATAGCCAATTATATCAGGAAATTCAAGCGTTGGCGTAAAATCTACATATCCTTCCTCTGGATTTTTTTGACCTTCAAAATGGACTCTTAGGAGATAACGTCCCTGAGAACATTTAGCTTTATTGCCGTTTTTTGATACCCTTCCAACAAATTTATAGCCATCAGTGAATTTAATCTCAAATCTTTCCGATTTTCCGGACAATAATTCGCCGAATCGAGAAAAAGCATCTGTAATCCACATTTCATCCTTCTTTATAGGACGACTACTATTTTGATTACATTGATGACAATCCTCCCTAGTCATAGTACCATCATCCCAACAGATAATCCGGAAAATTTCAGGTTTCTTTTCGGATCTATTGCAATAACTATCGGCGGATTCTTTCTGGATAAAACGAACACCCATACATGTCTTAACCTCAGTATATCCTTCTCGATTTGTAACTACAAACTTCTGGCCAAAACGGTAAACAGAATCGTCCTGAAGGCCCTCAGGAAAGGCGAAATCATTAATAAGTTCTTCATCTCCAATTGCATAAAACCATGGTTGCAAAAGGCCACATTCTACTTGACGAATAAATCCTGGAAATTCTTTGAATTCTTCATCAGCTTTCGAGCTACACCATTCTTTTTCGAAAGCCGATTTAGCATTGTCTAAAGTATCCCATTCAATAAAAGAACCATATTCGTTTAAAACCTTATAGGTAACAATTCCATGCCTGTTTTCGGGAGGGTTTTTAATCTCTAACACCTCAATAAAACCGCCACAAGATGGTCCATAGCCACCGCCAGCATATTTATGCTGAACAATTTCATATCTTGTGTAACAACCAAAACCACCATGAGGTACATTCACTCGACCGGTCACAGGAATCTCAATGTTTTTAACATTTTCAACTAAAAAAGCTTTAACCATTTCTACATCTTCGGTTCCACAGGTGAACTCAATCAATTGTCCACCACCTGTTCTGCCTTCTCCAAAAGTATAACTGCTAAAATCTTTCATTTTATTACCTCCTCGTGTTTCACTGATTTTCGTAAGTTTCAACTCCATCATCCAAAATATCCAATTGAATTCCAGCTTGTTCGAACATCTTTATTGAGGGTCCATCAGCATGATATCTTCTTTTTGCAACCACTCGGACAATTTCCGCTCCGACAATCAACGGAGCACATCTCTGATGACAAGGAGTCATCATACAAACAAGTGTGCTGCCAGCTACAGAAATTCCAAATTTAGCCGCTTGAATAATGAGATTTTCTTCAGCATGAAGAGTTCTAAAACAATGATTGGATTCATTGCCTTGATCATCTATTATTTTCCACATTTGATGGCCCTCATCATCACAATGAGGAAAACCAGGCAAAGAGCCAGCATAGCCAGTAGCAATTATTCTATTATCTTTGACAAGAAGCGCAGCTGTTCTTCCTCTGTCACACGAAGACCTAACCCTTAAAGACTCTACTACTCCCATAAAGAACCCATCCCAATCAGGACGTATTTTTCCGCTAAAAAAAGGTACTAAAGATGCAATAACCTCGTCCCATCTCGGCTCTTTATGCCTAAACAAAGGCGCTAATGTATTCTCTATTTCATCCCAACTTGGTCTTCCCATAATAATTACCTCCCTTATAAAATTGTTTAAGAACTTAAAAGGACAGGGTTATTCCCTGTCCCTCCTTAAATATGCCTATTCCATTTATTTAACTTCAATTCCCATAGAACGAGCTGTTCCTTCTACAATCTTTTCTGCTTGTTCAGGATTATATGCATTCAAATCAACCATTTTCTTTTCAGCAATATCTTTGATTTGTTGTTTAGTAACTTTCCCTATTTTTTTCTTATTCGGCTGACCAGAACCTTTCTCAACACTGGCTGCTTTTTTTAATAAATCTGATGCCGGCGGTGTTTTTAATTTAAATTCAAAAGTTCTGTCTTCATAAACAGTAATTTCTGCAGGAATAATATCTCCTCCCATATCTTTAGTTGCTTCATTAAATTTAAGACAAAAATCTTGAATATTCAAACCGTGCTGACCTAAAGCCGGTCCAATTGGAGGCGCTGGATTTGCCTGTCCTGCTTTAATTTGTAATTTAATAATTGTTTTTATTGGCTTCATATTTTTTTAATTTGCAAGAAATCCAATTCAACTGGAGTTTCTCTGCCAAACATTGAAACTAACACTTTAATTTTACCTCTTTTTTCATCTATTTCAGAAATCTTACCATCATAATCTTTAAATGGACCATCAATAATTTTAACAGCATCACCGATAATCACATCTATCTTATACTTCGGTTCTTCAACACCCATTCGCTTTTGAAGACCCTTTATTTCTACAGAAGAAACAGGAGTTGGGACTGTCCCAGCACCAATAAATCCCGTTACTCTAGGCGTATTACGAACAACATACCAAGAATCATCAGTAACAATCATTTCAACTAAAACATAGCCAGGATAAATTTTTTCTTCAACTATCTGACGCTTTCCATTTTTAATCTTAATCTTCTTTTCCGTAGGTACTAAAACATTAAAGATTTTACCTTCCATCCCCAATGATTCAATACGCTGTTTTAAATTTCTTGCAACAGCTTCTTCGTATCCAGAATATGTATGGAGAACGTACCAATTTTTTCCTTGTTCTACTTGTTTAGGCATAATTTATATTACAAATACATCTAATAACCAATTAAAAAAGAAATCCAATTTAAAAAGAAATCCAATCCTCCTAAAAAAGCGGCGACAGCTAAACTTAATCCAATAACAAAAATTGTATATTTGATTGTATCTTTACGCGTAAGCCAAGTAACCCGCTTTAATTCTATGCGGACCTCTCTAAGAAAATCTATTCCTTTTTTTGGCAATTGAGTAATTTTCATTAACTTGTCCCGCCCGGCGGGATTTAAAAACCCCTTGCGGGGCATCTATTTGCCCTTATCTTATACTCTAATAAAGAGTATGTCAATAATTTTTAAATATCAAGGTTCTTTGCTTTCTTAGCATGAGTTTGAATAAACTTTTTCCTTGGTGCAACATCATCTCCCATTAAGACATCAAAAATTCTATCAGCTTCTTTGGCGTCTTCAATTTGAACTTGTTTCATTACTCGATTAGCTGGATCCATAGTTGTCTCCCAAAGTTCCTCAGGATTCATTTCTCCTAATCCTTTATATCTCTGTATAATCACCTTATCAGTACCCATCTTAGATAATATTTTTTTCTTATCATCTTCTGTGTAACCATATTCTGTCTGCTTACCTTTTTGAATGCGATATAACGGCGGTTGAGCGATATATAGGTAACCCTTTTCAATAATTTCTAAGAAATAACGGAAGAATAAGGTAAGAAGCAAAGTTCTAATATGAGAACCATCTACATCAGCATCAGTCATAATTATTACTCGATGATAACGAAGTTTTTCAATATTAAATTCTTCAGCAATAGCTGTGCCCAAAGCAACAACTAGGGCCCTTATTTCTTTAGAACTTAAAGCCCTATCCAATCTTGCTTTTTCAACATTAAGAATCTTTCCACGCAAAGGTAAAATAGCCTGAGTTTTTCTATCTCGCCCCATTTTTGCGCTGTTATGAACAAAAACACCAGATGATAAAGCAAAATTATGGGTTCCTTTCACTTCTAAGTCATACACATCAATTTTTTTCCTAATCCTAATTATCTTTTTAATTTTATGATTATATTTTTTAACAGCTTCGCAAACAGCATTTTCATCTCCTTTGAAAAATCTCTCAAAAATTGTAATTCTTTTTTCTTTCTTAGATAATTTTCTATACAAAGGCATTAAAGAATCTTTTGTAGTTAAATTTTTTGCTTCCTTATACTTTCTATTTTTCAACATAAACTTATGATCTGGTGTACAAACTATTTCTTCTTCATTATCAAGGATTACTTTGATTACTTGAGTATTTTTCTTAGTTTTTCTTATATTTCTAATTCGTTCAATTCCAATAGAACCATTTTTCTTAATGGTATAACAATAATTCTTTTTACCTTTTTTATTTTCTTTAATTAATTCTTTAAAACTTATATCGCGACCGTCAGTTAGAGCAATTTTTGTATCACCTGAGAAACAACCGCCGGCGCTATCACCTTCCAAAATATATAGCTCTGATTCTTCTGGATTACGACTGGAGCAATCTGAAAGTTTGCCAGGCAAAGCTAATCCATCTAAAGCCCCTTTGCGAATAACTGTTTCTCTAGCAGCTTTAGCAGCCTGACGCGCTTTAGCTGCTAAAATATTCTTTGCCATAATAGATCTAGCATCTTGAGGATGTTTTTCAAGAAATTCTTCTAATCCATCAGAAACAATTCCTTCAACAGCTGTTCTAGCTTCAGGATTACCTAAACGCGCTTTTGTCTGACCTTCAAATTGTGGCTCTTTTAATTTAACACTAATTACAGCTGTTAATCCTTCTCTAACGTCATCGCCACTTAAATTTTCATCAGAACTCTTTAAGAAATTATTCTTACGAGCATAATCATTAAATGTTCTTGTTAAAGCTGCTTTAAAACCAGTTAAGTGCATACCGCCTTCTCCTGTGCAAATATTATTAGCAAAACTTTCTTCATAACCTTGAATATCATCTGTATATTGAAAAGCAACTTCTACTAAAACATCTTGAAATTCTTTTGAAACATAAAAAATATTTTCATGTTTAACAGATTGATCTCTATTTAAATATTTTACATAAGAAACTATTCCGCCTTCGAAATAAAAAGTATAATCTTTAAAAGGTTCTTTCCGTTTATCTTCTATTATTATTTTAATTCCTTTTGTTAAATAAGCTTGCTGACGCAAACGCTTTATTATTTTAGGCCATTTATATCTAATTTCTTTAAAAATTTCAGGATCTGGATCAAAAGTAATAACTGTTCCAGTCTGTCTGCATTTCCCATTTTTTTTAACATTTGCTTTTGCTTTACCTTTATTATATTCCTGAATATATCTAAATCCATCACGACAAACCTCAACTTTAAGATATTTAGAAAGCGCGTTAACAACAGAAACACCAACCCCATGCAATCCACCAGAAACCTTATATGAATCTCCACCAAATTTCCCTCCAGCATGAAGAGTACACATAACTGTTTCAAGAGTTGATTTTTTTGTTTGAGGATGTTTTTCAACAGGAATTCCACGTCCATTATCTGTTACTTGAATCTTATTATCAGGTAATAAAACAATTCCTATTTTATCACAATAACCGACAATCGCTTCGTCTAAAGCGTTATCAACCACTTCCCAAATAAGATGATGCAATCCATCAACGCCAGTTGAACCAATATACATACCGGGACGTTTCCTGACTGGTTCAAGGCCTTCTAGAACATGAATATCCTTCGCTGTATATGATGATTTTTTATCTTTTTTAATATTTGTCATTATTATTCTCTTATTTCCCATCCTTCATCTCTTAATTCTTTCATAATTTTCTGATGAATACTATTAACTTCTTTATCTGTTAAAGTATGATCATTCGACTGATAAATTATATGAAAAGCTAAACTTTTTTTACTATTAGGAATATTCTCACCTTCATATATATCAAATAAATCAATATCTGTAATTAAAGCGCCTCCTGATGAATTAATTAAATTCATAACCGTAACTATTTTTGTTTCTCTATTTACTAAAAGAGCGATATCTCTAACGACTGAAGGATATTTTGAAGGAGGAGAGTAAATCCTTTCTTCAGTAGCCAATTCAACTAATTTATCAAAATCTATTTCAAAAGCAGCAACTCCTGAATCAATACTGGCAATCCATCCTAAATAATCGTTGCCAACTTTTATTTGAGCTCTTTTGTTTATCTGACAAAAATCAGGAATTGATAAATCATTTTTTTCTATAACATCATCATACCAAATATCACTAATTTGTAGCTTATTAAGTAAAGAATCAATCAGACCTTTAAGACGATAAAATTCTTGAGTTTGATTACTCTTTTCATCTAAACTTAAAATTGCTCCCAATCTATTTACTTCTTCTATTTTGTTTTTACTATTCTTTGTTTTGTAAAAAACTTTTCCAATCTCAAACAATCTTACTTCTTTAAAATATTTTTTATTCTCTTCAACATTTTTTAATAAATTGACTGTTAGATTTGAACGCATATATTTTTGTTCCTGGCTAACAGGATTAGCAACTTCAACAGAATCTTTTTTAGAAATAAAGGAATAATTATATACTTCACTAAATCCTGAATTAATAAAAATATGCTTTATTTTATTCCGATAAACCAAATTTTCGTTCCTAACTGGCGACATTAAACTCGCTTTTGGCAATTTACTCTTTATTTTCTCAAAACCATAGATTCTGCCTATCTCCTCAATCAAGTCCTCTGGAATAGAAATATCTATTCGACGCGTAGGAATAGAAACATTTAATTTGTTTCCTGTAGTTTTTACTTGAAAATCTAACTTTTTTAAAATATTAATTACTTCTTTTTTGGTGATTTTGATACCTAATAAGCTATTAACATTTTCAATATCTAAATTTACTGTTTTTGAATTAACTTTTTTAGGAAAAACATCAACCATTCCTTTTAAAACTTTTCCTTTGGCAATATCTTGAATTAGATAAGCAGTCATATTAATTGCTTCTTCAGCTAAATTTGAATCTATCTCACGTTCAAATCTCCAAGAAGCGTCTGTCTCTAATTTTAATTGCTTAGAGCCTTGTCTAACAATCTGCGGATTAAAATTAGCAGCTTCTAAAACAATTCTTTTTGTTTGAGCATCAATTTCAGGGCCTCTACCTCCTTTGATTCCGGCAACACAAACTGGATTTTTCTGATCAGCAATAACTAAAATATTTTCATCTAAATCATATTTTTCGTCATCTAAAGTAATTATTTTTTCTCCTTTTTTAGCCCGGCGAACAATAATTTTTCCTGAAGCAAGCTTGTTAAGATCAAAGGCATGTAGGGGCTGACCCGTTTCTAACATTACATAATTAGTTATATCAACAACATTGCTAATAGGACGCAAACCGCATGCTTTTAATTTTTCTTGTATCCATCTAGGCGATGGACCTATTTTAACATCATCTATAACACGAGCAACATAACGAGGACAAAGTTCTTTATCTTTAACTTCTACTTTAACTAATTGACTAGCTAA
This sequence comes from uncultured Candidatus Saccharibacteria bacterium, assembly GCA_964621945.1. GTDB lineage: Bacteria > Patescibacteriota > Minisyncoccia > Portnoybacterales > UBA2143 > JAHJQT01. The sequence goes on along the minus strand of CAZUOI010000001.1, from coordinate 902 downwards.
TTTTTTAGAATCTTCTTTTATTTTCTTCCCATAATCAACCAAATTAAAAGGATATCCAAGCAATACAGATATTTCTCTAGCAATGCCATTATGACTTAAACAATCATGAGCTCGATTAGGCAAAACATCTATATCTAGAATAAAATCTGAATTCTCTTTCCCAACTATTTCTGTTTCAAAAGAATGCATCGTTAATAAATCAGCCAATTTCTCTGGTATTGGTAATTTTTTACTAAAAAATGATTGTAGCCAATTATATGATATTTTCATAATCTATTTTAAATTATCTTCTAGAAAGCCACCATTCAGATAATCCTACGACGGCCATTAAAATTAATAAATTCCACCATGATAAAACTTTTTGACCTTGTAATATTAATGAAGCAATTAAAATTGCTGATAGAAACATTCCTTGCCGAAAAGAAACCTCAAATCTATAAATAGCTTCTTTCTTTGGCAAAGGAAATTTTCTTTTTTTAGAAATTATCCTGATAATCCAGCCGATTAATGTAAAAACTGAAGTAGAAGCGATAAATAGGCTTAGATAAAATAATATGAATACTAACAATCCTGAAGTGAATGGGTTGAAATAAATTAAAATAGCCGTTAAGCAGGCGCCGGCTACAATACTAACTAAAACCAATCCTACTAAGTAAGTTAATAAGTTCATATCCTTTTCTTACTTATATTTTACTATATTGCGACTATCAAAGCAAGGACTTGTCATTTGCGTAATTATACAATATAATGGCATTGCGGGGTGGAGCAGCGGCAGCTCGCAAGGCCCATAACCTTGAGGTCGCCGGTTCGAATCCGGCCCCCGCAACAAAAATAAAATAATACCGGGGTAGCTCAGTCGGTCAGAGCGCCGCTTTCATAAGGCGGAAGTCGAGGGTTCGAGT